>JAJFFU010000133.1 GCA_021776465.1 Parvularculaceae bacterium | reverse complement strand
CCGACGAACGCCGCCAACAATATCACGCCGATTCTCGCTGCGCTGAATATCCCGGTGGTCCTCCTATACGGCGACCTCAGAGGATTCCTGGCGTCGGTGATAAAAAAGGGCGACCCTTGCAAGACCATTATCCGACAAATTTACCGCGTTTACGCAATGGACAATATTGGCGTCAGCGCTATTGCGCAGCGCGACGCGCTGGCGCTGACAGATCTTCAGATCGCAGCGCTCGTCTGGCGTCACCAGATTGAAATGTTCAATGCCATTCTAAATGACCCGAAACGCGCCAACACCCGGTCTCTCGACTTTCGCACGCTGCTCAATAATCCGGCTGAAACGCTATTGGCGGCAAGCGACCATTTGGGTCTAGGCTATGACGCCGACGATTGCCGCAACATCGCGAAAAGCGATCTCTTTCGCAAAGATGCAAAAGACGAAACGCTCGCCTACGACGCCGCGCAACGCACTAAAGATGAACACGCCTTAATGGCGCAACACGCTGATGTGCTCGACCTCATCGAAAACTGGGCGTTTGCACTGTCACTTTGGTCGACAACCACAAAGCGGCTGCCGAAACCTTTAGTCCCATAGTCACGGGCGATCGTCGCTCATTGTTCGCGATTGGTATCACACCATGAACGGCGCGGATTTTCTATCTAACGCGGCGTACAAGAATTGATCGTTTCGCCGTCGTCAAACGCAGCGTATAAGCGCCAAGCGCACGCTTCCGAATGATGACTTCGTGTCCGCTCTCTTCGCTGCCTCGACGCACTCTCAGCGTATTCGTACCGGCCTGGATCTGCCGCCATACCTGCCCGTTATCCAATTCGATGATGTATTTTCCGCGTGCGTTTCGCGTGATTGATGTTGCGATCACGCGAAGTTCTTTCAGCTGAACGTCATCCTCACCCGGCGCGAGATCTTCGGCGCCAAAACCGGCAACCGGATCAACGCCATCATTGCCGTAGGCGCCCGTCGAAAGCGAGGAATCAGCGGCGGCTGTTGCGACCGTTTGCTCCGGCGACGGCCCGACATCTTCTGCGGCGGCGACCGGAACCGACGCATTTTCCAAGAATTCGGTGGTCCGATCAAAGCAACGCAGACGATCGCCGGCTTTCGGAATCTGCCGGCAAGATGCGATATCGCTCAACCCATCAGCGCTTGGCTGCTGCGCCGCTCCAGCGAAGGACACCACACTAAAACTCGCCGCAAACGCCAGTAAACCCACCAAAGATCTCATTTTTTCCGCCATGCTCCGTAAGATTAAAGGGCAGAATACACCAGGAACCTTCGTTTTGGGAGGGACCCTGGAAGAGATATTGGAAATTGTGCGGTTGCTTAGGCGCAGAAACCAAAAACGCCCGGCCGCGCAAACGGCCGGGCGTCCAATTTTTCCTCGAATAGAGCCGCCGCAAAGCGGCTCTATTCGAGGCTGTACTAGAACCGGACGTTGATGCCGGTGAAGATGAAGCGGCCAGCCAAGTCGTAATTACCCGGATAGCTGTTTGCAGACTGGTTGCCCGTCGGAGACGGACCAAACGCCGGTACAATCGGCGGATCAACGTCAAACACGTTGTTGACGCCGGCCCGCAACTGAACGTTCTCAAAGAGATCGTAGAAGAACGCAAGGTCAAGATAGCTAACCGCCGGAAGCGACGATGAAGCTAATACGCCGTCTGCAACAGGCGTAATGGCGCCTGTCGTTGCATTGATAGACGCAATCCGGTCAACGCCAGACACGTACCGCCAGACCGCAGACACCGACAAGTCGAAGTTTGTTGTGTATGTGGTCGAGAAGACGTGGCTGTATTGGAAATTCGGATTCTGACAATTGTCGTCATAGAAACCGTCGCAATCGAACTGACAGAAGCCCTGCAGCGGAAGCTGCGATTTTTCGAGCGTATAAGATGCATTGTAATCCCAGTTAAATGCACCCCACTCACCGAAGTCGTAGCTGTACGATACGCGACCGTCGATGCCGGACACGTCGTTTGCTGCAATATTGACGTTTCTGTTGTCAATATTGAACGCAATGCGGTTCGCGTTCGTCAACGAACCTGTAGCGTCACGTGTGATCAGGCTACAGAAGGTTGGATCACCGGTCTGCAGACACGTATTGAGCGTGATTGACGGAAGGATACCGGTGATCACTTCTTTCAACGCGATGTTGTAGTAGTCGACCGAGATCGTGAGGCCGTCTATCTGACGCGGCGTGTAGATAGCGCCGATCGTGTAGGTGTTGGCCACTTCCGGCGACAGGGTCGTGTTACCGCCCTGCAGGATGTTTAACTGACCAGAATCTGGCGGCACCAACCCGAAGAGCACCGTCGGCACACCCGTGTTCAAGCACTGAGCGGCTGTCGCCGTCGGCGCTGCACCAGAACATGGATCCGTTAGTCCCGTCAGGTTGCCGAATTGCGGCAGGAACAATTCGCCGATATTGGGCGCCCGGATCGCACGCTGATATTGCGCCCGGAAGCGAACATCGTCGACTGGCGTCCAGGAAAGACCCGCAGCAAACGTTGTGGCCGTGAAGTCACCGCCGGATATGCCGTTGCGAATATCCTGCGACGAATAGTCGGAGTAACGGAACGCGCCGTTGATCGCGAGCGATTCGATGCCTTGCACGCCCTCAATCAGCGGAATGTTCGTTTCCATGAACAGTTCCCAGACTTCGGTCGAACCGTTCGTCGGATTTACGGCGCCGCCAGAACCGATCAGGGCGCCGCTTTGGTTTGTTGCGTCAGCCTGCGTGCGCAGCTGGTCGCGTCGATATTCAACACCAAAAAGAATGCTTGCCGCGTTTTCAGCCCAAGGGCTTTGAACGCCGTATTTTTCCAGATTGTTTTGAATTGTACCGCCAAAGACAGTCTGCTGAATGCTGCCTTGCGTCAATGTCGGCGTATCAACATAGGCCTGAAGGCCGGCTGGGTTTGTTGCGCCCGTGACGAAAGCCGAAACGAACGGAACACAAGCCGGATCAGTCCCGTTGAGGAACGACCGACAAACTGGGTTGCCCATACCATCATCAACAATGTCAAGCGCACGCGCCGCCTGAATCGCTGTAACTTGGTTGAATTGAAGACGCTCCAGCTTGGTGTTGGCGAACTGACCGAATACTTCCCAGTCCCAGTCGTCCCAAATTGTGCCGGTGAAACCGCCTACAACACGGAAGTTCGTCAAGGTGCGATCATCCGTACGATTACCGCCTTCAACGAAGCGACGACGAATTTGAGCCGGCGCGAAGCCGTCTGTGGTGCCGTCAGCTACGTCGCGGGAAAATACGCCGCCGCCAGTATCAACGCCACAGATTTGCGCAAGCGCTTCCGCAGAGAGGAGCGGGTTGTCGCAATTGACTGTCGAAATGGCGGTGCCGAACGCTGCACTCGGCGCAATGATTTGCGGCGATTGCGATTGCGTAAATCCGAACGACATATACGAACTGATGTTTTCAGTGATTTCGTAGTTTGCACTGAAACCCGCATTGAAGCGTTCAACAGAACGGATGATCGGGTTGAACGGGTTAAAGTTATAGGCGTTGTTAAAGCCCGGCGTAACACCATTGCCCGTCGCATCGATCGAAAGCGCCTGCGAAACAACCGGATTCCCCATGCCGTCGAGGACAGTATTGCCCATGGCGTCGATCAGCGGAATCGCGTTGTTCATACCGTCAAGCAGTGCCGGAATGAAGAACGTCGTCGGGAATGGACCCTGATTTGAACCGAGACACGAACGTCCGGCTGCTGTCGGCGCTTCAATTAGGGCGCATTGTGAGAAGTCGCGCTCGCCCTGTTGCAGGCCGTTATTGCGCAAGTAACGGAAATATGCCGTGACGTTACCGCGGCCACCATCAATATTGGCGCCCATCAGACCACTGAGGTCCCAGGTTTCATTTCCCGTTGAAGCGCCCGTGACCGGCGTTTCGCCGGATGCAGTCAACGCAGCTTGAATAGATTCTGTGCCATTGCCCGACTGGTTGAAACCAAACTGGCCATCAAGTTCGAAGCCTTCAAAATCCTTCTTCATAATGAAGTTGGCGACACCGGCGATAGCGTCAGAACCATAAACAGCGGACGCGCCGCCGGTTACGATTTCAACGCGCTCAATCAGCGGCGCAGGGATAAGATTGACGTCTGAAGCAAAACCGCCGGTTGTTGGCGAACCAAACGGAAGACGTTTGCCATCTACGAGGACCAGGGTTCGCGTTTCGCCAAGGCCGCGCAGGTTGATTGTGGATGTGCCGTTGGCGCCGTTTGCAAAGCCGTTATTCTGAGAATTAACGCCCGGTGTGATTTGCGGCAACGTGTTTAGCAAGTCGATCGTGTCAGTCGTGCCACGAATATCAAATGCGTCAGAACCGATCGTCGAAACCGGGCTCGTGGCTGCAATATTGGCGTCTTTCAGACGTGTGCCTGTGACGACAACGACGTCGTCGGTATCGCCTTGCGCTAACACAGGTGATGTTGCAGCGAGCGCTGCCCCCGTTAGAACTGTAGAACGCAACAAGCGCCCCATTACGTGTGAGCTTTTCATGCTCTTCCCTCCATCAAAACGATAAGACGATCGAAAACAGCTCTCGCTGAATCCCATCGCTGAACGTCCGGCGGACTTTCGCTATCGTGACAAGCGAAAGACCAAAATGAAGACAATATGACGACCAAGAGCAGCAGTGCTGTTTCTCGCCGCCGGCCCCTCCGGTAGCCTCCCGCTATTGTCGATAAACGAGAGGGCAGTTTGGACCAGATCTGCACCCATACAGATCTATGTGTGGCGGACGCTAGGGGTTTCTGAACAAAATCGTCAACCGCGAATGTGCGTGAAAACACTTACATTTTCCGACCGTTCCATTTTGGCAACAGGTCTGGCCCCGCTTTTTAGATAGTGGAAACGGAGGTAAACAAATTGTTAATCCACCAACACCGATAGCCTGCTATTTTTCGCAATTGCAGTATGCGAATGCGGGCAAGGTTTCATCTTTGCTCGGCGACGACGCCGCCGACCGAGCGAACAAAGAGCGAATCATTTTGGCCGCCAATTTAAATTGTGCGCCCTATGCCGGGGCGAGATCGGCAGCTACCGTCAGCCGCTCAGACCCTTTCGAGAATGTTTCGGTGCCGTGCCACATATAGGACGGGAAAATCACCATTTGTCCGGCTTCGGGTTTGATAAAGCGCTCCGCAGCGAGCGCCGGCGCCGTCGCGCAGCCCGGTTCCCCGAATTTCAGCCAGCCGGCCTTCGGATTTTCCGTGTCTTCGTCAGGCGGCCGAATATGGCAGGCGGAAGAAAGCCACCCTGCCGGGTGAACATGATTGACGTGAAATCCGTTCGGCGGCAGTAGCACCGACCACGCGTCGAGGAGCTGAAAGCCGCCTGTCAATCGCGACCGGAGCGGATCGTCGCCTTTCCCCAGACGGTCAATATACGTTTCAATCGGCCCGCGAATCGCGATGGCGAAAGCCCGCATTGCAGGGTTTTCCGACTTGGTAATGGATGCGATTTGGCTGCCATGTCTTACCGACATGAAAAACGGGTGTTCGCGATAACAATGAGTCTCGGTCAGCGCCTGCGCCAGCTCTTTCAGATAAGCGTCAAGGCCAGACCATCCAGGCGGCGTATCGAGCGGCGCGGCGTAAGTCATCGCATCGTAATCGAAAACGGCGTGATAGCGTTCGTCATCGGACATGCGCCATGCTGTTGCCTGGAGCGCAATAAAATACTGGTTCGCCGGTTGCCGCCCCCGCAAACGATCGAGCACATGCAACGCGCCCGACGCATCGCCATTCGCCAGCAACGCCGTAACGTATACGGCGACAACGTCATCTTGATCAGGCGCTGCGTCTGCTCCAAGTTTTGAAAATTCGAGCGCTTCGGGAAATTTTTTGCATGCTAGTGCGGCCCGCGCTGCAAAGTAACAAATCTGGGGATGGCGCCCGGTACTGACCGCAAGATCGTTTAATAATTTAAACTGGCTTTGCGAATCGCCCATTTGCCCTTTGATTTCCGCCCGCATGATTTGCAAGGCGAGATTGGCCGGTTGTTGTTGGATGGCGGCGACTAACGCTTTTTCCGCGAGCGCCGCGTCGCCAGTGCGCATCCAGACCGATTGCGCCAGTTCCCTGTGCACAATCGGGTCGTCGGGTCGCTTGGACAGGGCCGTATGATAAGCTTTCTCGGCCCGCGTCAGGTCGAAAATGCCTGCGAGCGCGCGGGCATAAACCAGATAGGTTTCCGGACGATCCAGTCCCTTCGCTATCGCTTTGCCTGCGATATCGGCCGCGTCGGCGTTCTGGCCTGCGTCGCCCAACGCCGCCGCAAGATCGTGTTGATAAGTCAGCGTATCCGGCGCGCGCGCAACAACATTGCGCCAAACGTCGATCGCTTCGGCAATGCGTCCGGCGCCTCGCAACGCCTGCGCTCGCCCGACAAGGTTTTCGATTGGCTCAGACATTCATGATTACTGCAAAAGTTATTTCAAACGCCGAGGCCTATGCCTCTAGCTTTTTTTCTTTGCACGCACGAGCGTTGCAGGCCGAAGCCGCTGCGTTTCAGAAAACAGCGAATAGGTTCTGTTCACAAATTTTGAAACGTCAGAGACATCGGAAATGTATTTTTCCAGTTCCGGCGTTTGTTCCTGCTCTATCAGACGAACACGCGCGGAGGGGTTTTCGGTTTCAAATCGTACATAAAACCACGGCTCGCCGCGCTTTAATTTTAGGGGGCGCGAAACGTCATGCCATTCAAAACCCCAGCTGACCGGACGCGGCCAAATATGGATCGGAAAGCGCCCGCCCATTTGAACACCCGGCCGCGGCTCGGAAAAATAATGCAAATAAGGCGGCGTCTGTACGATGAAACAAGGATCGTCGGCGATAAAAATATAGGGCGAAAGAAATTGTATGAGCGGGCGGTCAGGATGGCGCCATTCTTTTTGGGGATGCAGGATAAGCAATTCCTGCAGACCATTTTGCCGAATACCGGATTGATCGCCGTCAGCATCTTGTAGCGACAGTTGACCATTGGCCTGGCGTACAAAATTCAGCGTGATATCAATCGGCGCGGGCACAACAAAATGACGGTGATCAAAATCGATTGCCGCGGGGCAATTCTGTACTGATTTCGACGATGCTGCTTTCGGGTCGTCCCGTGTAAAAAGTTTTGGCGGCGAAAAAAGAACCGCCGTTTGATTGGTGCGGGCCAGCCAGCCGACCGTGACCGTTCGTTTTCCGCCCGCGCGCTCCGAATTACGGGCGCTTTGCTCGTCGGTGAATTGTTCGTCCCAATCCATATTAACCGTGCTCCTTATTGGAAACTCTCGGATGTTTCTCAGCACAACTGCAATGCGGCGCATTGAAACGACCGTCGCGTAAATACATGGTGCGCTGCGCCTTGCGGTATTTCTATTTCCAGGATGCGACAAGCGTTGATTGCAAGATCACCGAAACTTGCCGGATTTCATAGCGCCCTTTTGGATTATTGCCGAAGCGCAGCACGCAATCGGAATCATAGAGCATTGTATTTACATGCATTTTCGGGCTGCGAAATGAAGGTTTCTTGCTCCCGGCGCGGTTCTTTTGGCGCATGTCAAAAAAGCCAAAACCCCGTCGATCGACCAATTCAAGGTACAGATCTCGTTGCTCAGCGACAGCATCGCTCTCGGCAGAACCGTAAAAGAAGCGGGGTCGTCATACCAAATCAGGCGCCAGGGGCGCTTGCGGTCTCGTCTTAATACGTCTTAAAGTGTGCCCGTGTGAGCCAGGAAGCAATTGGGCGTTACTCCCCAGCTCACGGGTACGTTGAACTTAAGGCACCGGAGGGAGCCCGCCGTTCGATCAGTAGACAACCGGCATCGAAAACTCCTCAATTGATTTGTGAGTTTTTTGCGACGCCGGGAGCCGCGAGCGCGGTGAACTGATCGACGAAGTGCGGGCAGGCGCCTCTGTTTCCAATACTCTGGAACGCGGCACTTGCCGAAACGGGTTTTTGTTTAACCCGTTTTACCGGAGGCGTATCAGGCTGTGACGAGGCCAAATACATCACGCGGGAGCCGGCAATGACGCCGGAACAGACCGCACGCATCGAGACCGCCATTCGTGAAAACGAAAGCGTTCTCGTAAAATGGCTGACACGCCGGCTCGGGGATCCCGACGCCGCTGGCGACGTGGCTCAGTCAGTTTTCCTGCGTGTTTGGTCGTACGCGGCGACGGCATTGGTTACCAATCCCAAAGCGCTGATTTTCAAAACGGCGGGCAACCTCGCCATTAACGAAATGAAGCGCCGGAACACCTTTAACCGCAGACACATTATGCCCTCCGAAAATGATGATGAAGACGCGATTTCCAAAATCGCGTCGACCGGTCCAACGCCGGAAAAAGAGACCAGCTTGCGACAGGATGTGCGCAAAACGCTGGACGCAATTGCGGCGCTTCCTGAACCGGCGCGCACTGCATTTACGATGAACCGCTTTGACGGACGTAGTTATCGCGAAATCGCCAAGCACATGAACGTTTCTGAAAGCAGCGTCGAAAAATATATGATCGTTGCCCTGAAGCAGTTGCGCGTGGCGTTAAACGAGGACGATCCAGACAGGCAGAAGTAATTTGGCGTGCCGCGCAAGGGGACGAGTATCGCGGCCAATTTGTAGAAAGGAAATCGGGGCGCACATATGACCGATTTAAATGAAGTACGCGGCGATGACCGCGCGATAGACGATTGCGCTGTGCGTTGGGCGGCAAAGCGCATCTCTGGCGACTTTAACAAGAGCGATGAATTGAAACTTCGCGAATGGTTGAACGAAGATCCGCACCATGCCAGGGCGTTCGAAGAATATTTGGCCATTGCCGAAGCGGGCGCGCTCGCAGGCGCGGTCAGCGGGATGCAAGAACCCGCCAACGACCAAACGGCGCCTGTAATAGCAGCGCCGCGCCGGGCGTGGCTGATCGGCGCACCGGCCGTTGCCGCCTCTTTGTTCGCGGCGTTCTTTATGCTGGCGCCCATGCAGGAAGCACCTTCACAAGGTGAGAGATTTGCAACTTCGAAGGGCGAGACCCGCGATTTCCCCCTACCCGATGGATCCGTTGTCACATTGAACACCGACAGCGCGCTCACTTTCTCCATCGAAAATGGAGAACGACATGCAGCGCTTGAGCGCGGCGAGGCGTTCTTCGACGTGAAACGAGATGAGACACGACCGTTCGTCGTTGACGCCGGCGGCGCCCGGGCGACTGTTCTGGGTACGACATTTACCGTTCGAAAAAAGCCGGACGAGGCGGTAATTCATGTTCTAAGCGGCGTCGTCGCCGTGCGCGCCAGCACTGACACACCGAACGCCGCCGGCGTGCGCCTTGAACACGGACAGCAGGTAACCGTCGCATCAACTGGTTCGCTAAGCGGCGTCGATCGATTTAACCCAGGCGTCGTGGCGACATGGCGTCATGGCTATCTCTATTTTGATAATACCCCGTTGAAACGCGTCGTCGACGACCTCAATCGGTATTTTGAACCTCAAATTGAATTGGAAGACGACGCACTCGGTGACGCACCCGTCTCCGGCCGAATTGAACTCGATAATCAGGACGTTGCGATTCGCGCAATCAGTGTTGCGCTGTCTCTCAACACTGATCACAGCAATTCCGGTAAAATTATTTTCAGGGCGGATGAATAAAGCTATTCATCATAAGTTCATGCTGCGCCTGTTTCTAGCCGGCGCAAGCGCGGTAACGTTTTCGTTCGCGCCGGTACTGGCGGAGAACGCGCCCGACGCGCCCACGCACAAATTTTCCGTCCCCGGCGGGGACCTCAATGAATCGCTCAAACATTTTTCGGATCAATCCGGCGTCTCGTTGGTTTATGACCACCGCATCGTTTCGGGCAGAAACGCACCGCCCCTCACCGGCGCCCTCACCACGCACGATGCGCTCGGCATGCTTTTGAACGACTCATCGCTTGACTATCTTGAAATTGATCAAAGCACATTAGCCATTATCAAGCGTCGTGTTGTCGTTGAATTGATGCCGGAACTGCCGCCAAGCGGTTACGACCTTGTTAAAGACCGCGCACGCCTCGACGAAATAATTGTAACAGCGAGTTATCGCGCGCCCGGCGCTGATACGGGGATGCGCATAAACTATTCCCTTGATGCCGAATCGCTGGAATTGTCCGGCGCACAGAGTGTTGCAGAGCCTATTCACGATTTGCCGGCAAACGTTGCGTCTGTCTCGGCCGCTAATACACAACTCCTGATTTCGGCAGGCGGATTGAATTTAGCCGATTTGCGGGGGCTCGGACCGATACGGTCGTTAGTCCTCGTAAATGGTCGGCGCTTTGCACGAACGAATGGCGGAAACGGCAATATTTACGGTGTCGATCTGAATGCTGTCCCGACCGCGTTGATTGACCGCGTGGAAATTATCAATCAGGGCGCCGGCGCCTCTTTGGGGACCGACGCAGTCGCCGGCGCAGTCAATATTGTTATGCGCGATCATATTGAAGGTATCGCATTCGGTGCGCATGGCGGCATTTCAGAACACGGCGACGCTGCCGAATACTCCCTTTCATTATTTGCCGGTGAAACTTTCGCAGACGGCCGCGGTAAACTCTCAGGCGGCGTCGTTTACGCAATGGACCCGTCACTATTTTTTACCGACCGCGACTACCTCTCACAACCATATGGATTTGCCTTGGACGATCGACGGGCAACGGCGAAGGACGGCGAATTCACACCGGGATTTGGCGGCAGCACTTTCACGCCGGCCGGTTTCATCGCTGGCGCCGTCGACCAGAGCGGTAACACTGCGCTATTCGGAAACGCCGCTGACCAACTACGGCTTACGCCTGGTGGATATGAAGTTTTTGAAGGCCGGCTCGATCAATTATACAACTGGCTAAACGGGTTCTCTGCACTGCCGGAAATCGATCGCCTGCACGGATATGGCCGCGTTGACTATGAAGCCTCGTCGTCAGTGTCTATTTTTGGCGAGTTATTTTTCGCCAATGTTGACACGATATCGCAAATCGCACCGACGCCAGTCGCCGCTGACACCGGTTTTAGCGCCGCGTATGGCGATTCAATTTTAGTTCCGGCCGACCACCCGGACGCGCCTACGGGGCTGCGAGACGCTATTGAAGCCAGCGTAGGCGGACCTATCGAAAGCTTCTTGATCAACCGCCGATTTATTGAACTTGGCCCACGCAACAACGACATCAAGCGGCAGGTTATTGATTTTGTGCTTGGTGCTGATTTTGACCTCGGCGAAGGTTGGGTGCTTGATGCATCCTATAAATTCGGACAGAGCAGAACGGATTTCGCGAGCACAGGCTATCCAGATGCGTCCCGCGTCGCTATTGCGGTCGATCCCGTGCTATGCGCAGCGACGCCCGGTTGCGTCCCGCTGAACATTTTTTCAGCACAATCTGTGTCACCTGAAGCCGCCAATTACTACAGGTTGCCCACGCGCAATCACCGTTTCGTAACAACAGAGCATATCGCACGCTTTGCTGGATCCGGCCCACTCTACGAACTTAATGGTCGCGAGGGTCGAATTTCCGCCGGCATTGAATATCGCCGCGACGCCTTGAATGATGAAGGAAACACGTCATCGTCCAGCGGTGCAGCGCTCGGAACATTTCAAGCGCCCGGCGCAAAAGGATCAGTTAGCTACGGCGAATTATTTTTCGGCGCGGACCTTCCTGTTTCCACGCATGACGCCAAATTCGGCGCCATCGAATTCGGCGCCGACGCTCGCATAACGCGATGGAATGGCGGTGGCTTTGTCGCAAATCTCAGCGGTAATGTGTCGTGGTCGCCGGCCGCTGGATTGGAATTTTACGCTTACGCACTTCGCGGCGGTCGTGCGCCAAATATAATTGAACTCCATTCCAAGGGCCTCAATACCGCGAAAGTACTGGTTGATCCGTGCTCGACACCAAGCGATCCGCGCATCGCCGCCAATTGCGCAACTAGCGGTCCGCTTTATACGCCGCCAGGATTCGCGCAGCGTGACTTGCTTGTTTACAGAGCGCGATCAGGAAATTCAAAACTTGACAATGAGGATGTCCGTACACGCCATTTTGGCGTCGCTGCGGATATCCAGGAATTCATCTATCTTGGCGATGACTCTTTGCGCGTAACAGCAGATTGGCGCCATCATCGAATAATCAATAGCATACACAGTTCATACGATCAGATAGCAATCAATACGTGCTATGATAGCGAAAACCTTGAAAATCGCTTTTGTGGTGTAAACCCCGCAACGGGAAATTTGTTTATCCAACGCGATCCAGCAACACAACAATTGACGGTAATTGAGTCTACATACTTAAACGGCGGTGAAGCGCATACGAGCGGGCTCGACGCAACCCTCGCCTATCGCACCGATTTATTGGCAGCGCCGCTGGCGCCATCGCTTGCTGTCGATGTACTTTATTCCTATGCGCACAAAACAAAATTCAGCGGCTTCGTCGCAAACGAATTGATCGACCAAATTGGAACCGTAAATTATCCAAGACATCAATTTCAAGCGACCGCTAGCCTCGAAACGGATCGATGGAAAACTTTGTGGACAGTTCGCCGGCGCGGTGCGGCGCAAACACGCCAAGGCGATATCGCAGAAGCGATGCTGCCTGCGAAAGTAAACGTTGACGTCGGGATTCAATTCCGCCCTGACGAAAACATTATCGTGTATGCCGGCATTGAAAACTTGTTCAATTCAGAACTACCGATCGCAGCCTACACAGAACGCGGGCCATTGGCCGCGCAATATGACCCTATTGGCCGTCGATATTTTGCGGGCGTAAAAGCGGAATTTTAAAGCCTGCTTCATAGTCCATTGCGTTCATTGCGATAAACTCATCGGTATTCAGGCTTGACCCCTTAGAACGCCCGTTCTACCAATCAGAATTATAATTCTGGAACGGCCATTCTGATGAATCTGACATCGACCTATCAATCGACGCAAACGACCCAGACATTGAAAGAGTTGTTTTGGCGGCGCGGTTACGAAAATGCATCGATAGAAGATGTTGTTCAGGCAACCGGTATGAACCGTTACGCGCTTTACAATGCGTTTGGCGGCAAGCGCGAACTCTTTCTCGCCGCCCTTGACGAGTATTATTACGAACGAAAGGCGGTGTTCCTGGCGAATTTGAATAACCCGGAAACGCCGCCGCTCGACGCCATCGGCCGGGTGATGGAATTCGCTATCGGTGAAATGGCCGACCGCGAGGCCGGTTGTTTAATTTGCAATGTTGCAAACAACCTTGGCCCGAAGGACAAAATTGTCGCGGCGCGTATTGCAACCTTCCTTCAGGAAATAGAATTTGCGTATGCCGAGGCGTTATCGCGCGCCAATGAACGTAGCGAATTAAACAGCAACATCACACCGCAAGATGGCGCAAAAATGTTAATCGCTGTGCAACTCGGGCTCGGCGTCCAGGCGCAAGCCGGAGCTGATGGCGGGGCTATGCTGGAGACTTTCTATGCGGCGATGCGCGCACTCGCCCGACGACAATCAGGCGCGCAATAATGACAATGTCGAATAGCCGGCCAGAAATGCGTCATACCGTTGTGCGCTTACGCGCCGCGCGAAGACATGTAAGCGCGGTCAGCGAAGTAAGGAGTATGTCATGTTTCGGGTAACGAGAAATCTCGACGCCTTTTCCGTATCACTCGCGAAACTCATCATATTCCTCCGCTGGCCGGTCGTTATCGTGGCGATCGCCGCCGCCGCTTTTATTGCAACCGGCGCCGCCAAACTGGAATATTCAAATAATTACCGAACATTTTTCTCGGCGAACAACCCGGAGTTGAGAAATTTTGAGGAATTTCAGGCAACTTACATCAAGAGTGATAATTTTCTTATTGTGTTCGAGCCGACCGATGGCTCGGAAATATTCACTAATGAAAATCTCGCTGCGATCGGCGAATTGACAGAGAAGGCCTGGCTACTGCCTTACGCAACGCGCGTCGATTCTATCACGAATTTTCAGTACACTTATGCCGACGGCGACGAACTCATCGTTGAAGATCTGGTGCCCGCCCCCGGCGACAGCACGCCAGAAGAACTAGCACGACAAAAATCGAATGCCCTCTCAGAACCGCTCCTGAACAACCAGCTGATCACAGCCGATGGCGGGGTCACGGCCGTCAATATTGTATTGACCTATCCGGAACTATCTCTTTCAGAAGTCCCGGAAGCGGTCGCCGCAGCGCGCGCACTGCGCACAGAAATTCTCCAGTCGCATCCGCAATTCAAGATATACCTATCTGGCTCATCAATGCTGAACAACGCATTTAGCGAAGCCATTCAAACAGATTTCAGCACGCTTATTCCCTTGATGATCGGCATCATCATTATAACGACAATTATTGCCGTCCGATCCGTATCGGCGACTTTTGCAACGCTCGGCGTGGTGATCCTGTCGACAATGGTCGCGATGGGCTGGGCCGGATCTGTCGGTATCAAGCTCGCCGGACCGAGCCCGAGCGCCGTAATTGTAATCCTGACCCTCGCGGTCGCCGATGCTATCCATGTCCTGATGACGATGCGCGTATCAATGCGCGCTGGAATGGCGAAAAAAGAAGCGATCATCGAATCGATACGCGTAAATTTTCTGGCGGTCTCGATCACGTCTTTGACGACAATTGTCGGTTTCCTGGCGCTCAATTTTTCCGACGCACCGCCCTTTCGCGACTTCGGCAATATTTCCGCCGTCGGCATACTCGCGGCCTGGGTGCTTTCCCTGACATTTCTGCCCGCGGCTCTTGCAATTGTTCCCGTTCGCGTCCGTACGGTTGACGCGGACAAGCAAGTCAGTGCGTTGCGCGGCGTGGCGAATTTTATCGTCGCCCATAACCGCGTCCTGTTGGTTTTTTCCTCTGTCGCAACGATCGCCCTCATCGCCATGATCCCGCGTATCGAACTGAGTGACGAGTTTCGGAAATACTTTGACAAAAGAATAGAGTTCAGGGCCGACAGCGATGCAGTGATTGAACATTTAGGTTTCTACGCGTCAGAATTCTCGATCAAGTCAGGCGAAGCGGGCGGTATTACCGACCCGGATTATTTGCGAAAACTGGATGCGTTCGCGAACTGGTTGCGCGCGCGCGACGATGTCGCCCATGTGTATTCGATCGCCGACATTATGAAACGGTTGAATAAAAACCTGAACGCCGATGACCCGGCTTTTTATCGACTGCCGGACGATCGCGAACTCGCCGCCCAGTATTTGCTGCTTTTTGAGTTGTCCCTGCCCTACGGGCTCGACCTCAATGACCGCATCAATATCGACAAATCATCGACACGTCTGACGGCGACGCTTGATGGCGACGTCAATACGAAATCGATCCGGGCATTTTTGAAAGAGACAGAGGCCTGGTTCGCCGAGAACGCGCCAGAGCTCGAAGGGCCGGCGACCGGGCCGCAGATCATGTTCACATTCATCGCGCAACGCAATGTGGAGAGCATGTTCCTCGGCACATCAATCGCGATTGTTGCGATCGCATTCATTATGATGGCTGCATTGCGAAGCGTTCCAATGGGTTTGTTGAGCATGGCGCCAAATGGCCTGCCGATACTCGCTGCCTTCGGCGCATGGGCGCTTCTTGTCGGGACAGTCGGGTTTTCAGTCGCCGCCGTTGCATCGCTGGCGCTCGGCATTGTCATTGACGACACCGTACACTTCCTGACGAAATACATGCGCGCCCGGCGCGAAAAATCTCTAAGCGCGCCCGATGCAATTCGTTACGCGTTTGAAACAGTCGGCGCAGCTATTATTTTCAAT
>JAJFFU010000132.1 GCA_021776465.1 Parvularculaceae bacterium | reverse complement strand
GTCCGCCTTCCAGGCGTTTTCCATGAGTTTGGCGCGCCCGGCTTGCGTCCGCATTGTGCCGGTCAGCATCAGCCGGCCTTCAAACAGGGTGATATCGATATCGCCATAGTCATAGCTACGGTCGGTAAAGAGGACGCCCTTCAGGTCAGCGTTGCCGGCAATATCGGAGAGGCTATCGTCGAGGGAGCGGCTGGAGGCGCAGGCGCCGGCGGCGAGGATCGCCAGTAGAGCAAGTGTCAGGCGGATCGGGGTCTGAAACATTTGTCACCTTTGTGTGTTTTGAAACGGCAATACAGCGCTATTCCCCGAGACGCCACGCGCCGCGCAGATGCTGAAAGCGCCATGGCGCAATCGCGATGATATCGTATCGGAAAACGCATTCGGCAAGGTGTCGGTGGTGCGCGGCGAACATATCGGCGGCCCGCTCGATGCGTCGGCGGGCCCGGGCCGTCACCGCGCTCACCGCATCTTCGAGAACGGCGCGGTTTTTAACTTCGACAAACGCCACAACGCCGCCGCGCCGGGCAATCAAGTCGATCTCGCCGCTTTGGGCCCGAAAACGGCGCGCCAGGATGCGGTACCCTTTCAATTGCAATATAAAAGCGGCGGCCCATTCGGAACGGCGACCAGCTCGTTCAGCGCGCCGGCGCGCTGCTTTTCGATCCTGTGCGTCCGTGCTCACGATTTCTTTCGCAGCGATAATGCGCGTTCATAGGCGAGGCGTCGCGGCACGCCCAGTTTTTCAGCCGCCGCCGCCGCCGCTTCCTTGACGCTCAAATTCGTGAGCGCAGACGCCAAAAATTCGTCAATCTCGACATCGCCAACAGCGGTCGCGGTTTTTGGAAAGACAAGAACCACGATCTCGCCTTTCGGCGGCGCGTTCGCGTATTCCGCCGCGAGCGCTGTCAGCGCGCCGCGATGAAATGTTTCATGAATTTTCGTCAGCTCGCGGGCAATGATCGCGTCGCGTTCGCCAAGCGCTTCCGCCATGGCGGCCAGACTGTCGCCTAATCGATTGCCCGTTTCGTAAAAAATCAGAACGCCCTGCGCGCTGGCGAACTCTTCGAGAAATTTCTGGCGCGCGCCTGCTTTCGCCGGTGCAAATCCGCCAAATGTGAATCTGTCGGAGGGCGCGCCCGATGCGCTCAACGCGGCGATCAGCGCTGACGGGCCGGGCACGGGGAATACGTCGATGCCGGCCTCGCGCGCCTCGCGCACCAGCTTAAAGCCGGGATCGGCAATCAGCGGCGTGCCGGCGTCGGAAACGAGGCAAATCGCAGCGCCGTTCGTTAGCCGGTCCAGAATTTCAGGCCGAACGCGGGCTGCATTGTGATCCTGATAGGCGGTGCGCGATGTCCTGATATCATAGGCGGCACAGAGCTTTGCAGTCTGGCGGGTGTCCTCGCACAAGATGAGATCGGCGCTCTTCATCACCTCAACGGCGCGATAGGTCATGTCTCCGAGATTGCCAATGGGCGTCGCGGTCACATAAAGGCCGGGTTTCAGGGGCAGGTTTTCGTTACTCATATGGGCTTGATGGAGCCGGCGCAGGGCCCTCGTCAAATACCGGCCTTTCCCGCTGGCGCGAAGGCCCGGTCCTAAGCCTTGTTTACCGACGCGGCGGGCCGGGCTAGTTTCCGCCCGTCGAACGGGGCGTCGCTCACCGACCGCGTGATTTGAGACAAAGGGATTTGGGACATGGGTTTGAATTTGGCGGCTTTGTTAAAAACCGGCCTGTTGGTTACGGTTTCGGCTGCGCTCGTTGCATGCGGCACCTCGGCGCCGACACGGCCATCGGGCCCGGTGATCGCGCAGCCTGTGGACCAACCGTCAGTGGAGCCGCTGCCTGAGCCGGATTTTGAAGAAAGATCGCGCTATGACCAGCGCGGCTTTGTGCGCCCCCGTCACCTCAAGGACGAAGAGCCAGTTCGCGTTGCCTTGTTGCTTCCCTTCACCGCGCCCAATGAAGCAGCCCGCAAAGTCGCCTCGGCCATGTTTGATGCTGCCCAGCTCGCCGCCTTTGACGCGGGCGACAGTCGCTATTTACTGATCCCGAAAGACACCAAAGGCCGACCGGACGGCGCAGCCGCAGCAGCGCGATCTGCGCTCGCGGACGGTGCGGAAATTATACTTGGCCCGCTATTTTCAGAATCAACAGCGGCGGCGGCGCCGGTCGCCCGCGCTGCCGATGCGCCGATGATTGCTTTTTCGTCTGACCTCAAAGTTGCGGGTGACGGCGTTTATCTTTTGAGCTTTCCGCCGGAACTCGAAATTCAGCGGGTCACCGATTATGCAATGCAACAGGAAATAACGCGGTTTGGTTTGCTTGCGCCGTTGACTGAATATGGGTCGCGGGTTTCAGGCGCGTTCTCGCAGGAAGTTATTTCCCGCGGCGGCGTGATTGTGCATGAAGAACGCTACCAGCAGGAACCGGAACTGATGCTGGAGCCGGCAAAACGGCTGGCGCGATATTCCAACCAGATCGTCCCCCTGGAACTGCGTCACGAATTCGAGGGTGACCGTTCCGCCGCAACGCCGCCGCCTGAAGGTGGAACGGGGTATACGGAAGGGTATGAGGCGGTGTTGATGCCGGAGCAGGGAACGCTTCTGCGGGCTCTTGCGCCGCTGCTTCCGTATTATAACGTCGATATTACACGAGTGAAATTGCTCGGCGTTTCGGCCTGGAACAACCCGCGGCTGACGCGCGAACCGGCATTGCGCGGCGGCTGGTTTGCGGCGCCGGATCCGGCGATCACGCGCAATTTCGAAGACCGTTTCGCGGCGGCTTTCGGTGCGCCGCCGCCTCGCCTCGCCTCGCTTGCCTATGATGCGACGCTGCTATCGGCCCGGCTTGGCGCCAATCAGCGCCGGCGCAACCGGTTTTCCGTCAACGCCATTGCCGATCCGAATGGGTATTTTGGCGCGGACGGTCTCTTTCGTCTGAACCCGGATGGATCCGTTGAGCGGGGAATGGCAATTTTGGAAATTCAGCCCGGCGGCATTCATGTTATTGATCCGGCGCCGCGCAGCTTCGCTGCTGGTTTCTGATTTACAGCTAGTCTTTCATGAGGAGTTCAGCGCGCACGCGCAATGTGCGCGTTGCCAGCGTCACTTCGGTAATAAAAAACGACAAGCCGCCAATCAGCGCGATCATTGCGCCGATGAACAAGAACCCGACCAGCGCGCCGAGTTGTAAGTTGGCGAGGTCGGTGATGAACAGCGCTGCGACAAGCACGCAAACGAGCAGGGCGGAAAACGAGAAAAGAAAAATCGAGCGCTGGGCCAGCACCATGCGCCGATCAAGCACGCCTAACTCATTACGAATGCGCGGCGCGTCGCTTCCATCAAGCGCGGCCAGCAGTTTTCCCTCAAGGGTTCGGGCGCGGTCGACAGCGCGGCCAAGGCGCGAGGTCACAACGTTTAACAGCGCGCCGATGCCAGCAAGAAGAAATACTGGCGCAACGGAGAGTTGAATTGTGTGTGCGATGTCAGACAGCGCATTCATCGTCGGTCTCCTGATTTAGCCGATCAACTCATAGATCAATCTGTTCAATACTGGTCGGCCCGTCGCGGTGGCGCGCAATGTTCCGCAGTCAAGAGACAGAAAGCCGTCGCCCACAAGCTGGCGCAGGCGCGCGGCGCGCGTTTCCTCTCGATAGAAAACATCGTCGGCGTATAAAGGAATGCCCTCGGCAAGGCGCAAGCCCATGGAGAGACGTTCGATCAACTGCGCCTCTTCATCCAGTGTTTCGGTCGCTTCAGCACCATTTCCGATCTCCTGAATTTGGCGGAGATAGTTGTCCGGACGATCCAAGGCTTTCGTTGCACTGCGCGCAGCGCCCACCGTCATGCGGCCATGGGCGCCCGGTCCGATCCCGATATAGTCCTGATAACGCCAATAGATGAGGTTGTGCCGGGATTCGCTGCCCGGCCTTGCATGGTTGGAGATCTCATAAGCGCCGAGCCCGGCGGCGTTTGTCGTCTCTTGCGCGATCTCATAATGGCGCGCCTGACGATCATCATCGGCTGGTGTCCAACGACTATTTGCTACCTGCGCTGCGAATGCCGTACCCGGTTCAATGGTCAATTGATAAAGTGACAAATGCGCGGGTTCAAAGGCGAGGGCTTCCGATAGCTCAGTATACCAATCATCATCGCTTTGGCGCGGCCGTCCGTATATCAGGTCGAAGGTTGACGCTTTAAATATCTCCTGCGTCAGCGCGATGGCGCGGCGCGCCGATGCGGCATCATGGTCGCGACCCAAAAAGTGAAGCGCTTCATCATCGAATGATTGTACACCGAGCGACAATCGGTTGACGCCGGCTGACGCAATTTCGCGCAGGCGATTTTCATCGGCGTCGTTCGGGTTGGCTTCCAGCGTTATCTCGACAGTGTCGTCGAGGCCGAACAAACGGTCCGCCGCGGCAATGACATCCGCGATCACAGACACCGGCGCCAGCGACGGCGTGCCGCCGCCAAAATAGATGCTGGTAAGCGGGCGTTGTTTTATGCGCGAAGCCCAATGCTCAAGATCAGCGATCAGCGCCGACGACCATAATTCCGCATCAACGCCGCGTTCGCGATAAACATTGAAGTCGCAATAAGGACAGATGCGCGCGCAAAACGGCCAGTGCACATATAGGCCCAGCGGCGTCATCGGGCGGAAAGGCAGGCCGCTTCCATCGCCGCGAACGCGCGCGCGCGGTGAGAAAGGCTCTGTTTTTCTGACCTGTCCATCTCAGCGAAGGATTTGTCGTACCCGTCCGGTACAAAAATCGGGTC
>JAJFFU010000131.1 GCA_021776465.1 Parvularculaceae bacterium | reverse complement strand
TGCAAGCGCCGCCCCCGTTAGCACTGTAGAACGCAATAAGCGCCCCATTATTTTCGAGTTTCTCATGGAATATCCCTCCGGTTTACTCGTAGGCGCACAGCCCCCATCGTTCGGGGTATCTGTTCGCCTGCCCAATTCCGCGACGAAACCGGTTGCCCAAGGTTCCGCAGCGAATTCTTGCCCACACCGATTGACGAAGATCGACGCAGTTGACCGGAAGCTATGGTCGCTATCGTATAACCGTCAACCAATAAGGCCCTTATTTTGTCGTACAAATTCGGACCGTTCCCTTTTGGCAACAGGTTTGAGGGGTTGTATTAATCCGGCGGTAATGCGGGTAAACAAAACCCTAACAAACGGGCGGATGATCCCGATTGCAATCATCCGAAACCGTCGCGACCGATAGGATAATCGGCTATTTTTTAACCCTAAAATACTGGATTCCTCGAATGGAGTATGATGGCCAAAAAATTGAGGTTGCGCCGGAGATCTCGCTTGAAGCACGGTTATGGGCTGGCGGCGGCGCGGCGCCAGTCATCTGCCTGCACGGCCTGACGCGCAACGCCGCCGATTTCGACGACGTCGCCAGGCGAATCGCCGCGTCAGGACGCGACGTCGCCGCCATATCCCTGCGCGGGCGCGGACGGTCCGATTACGATCCGGATCTGAAAAACTACTTCCCGACAATCTATCGTGACGACATCATCAAGGTCCTTGATGGGCTGGATTGGCCACAGGCCATTTTCATCGGCACATCCCTTGGCGGCATCACCACCATGCTGGTCAATGAAATTGCGCCCGACCGCGTTGCCGCGGCGGTCATTAATGACGTCGGTCCTGAACTGGCGACGGAAGGGCTGGTGCGCATCGGCTCTTATGTCGGCAAAACCGGCGGCCCGGCGCGCGACCTTGACGAGGCCGCCGCGCGTATCCGCGATGTGAACGGGATCGCCTTCCCCGATGAGACCGGCGAACAATATTGGCGCGACTTCGCCCGGCGCACCTTCCGCGAAACGCCGGACGGTTGGGTGCTCGATTATGACCCGGCGATCGGGCAAGCCCTCGCCGAGGCCGGCCCGGCGCCGGATCTCTGGCCAGCCTGGTCGAGCCTGTCGCAAACGCCCACATTACTTGTGCACGGCGCCTTGAGCGATTTACTCACCGACCCGATCATCGAAAAAATGCGCGCCGCGCACCCCAATTTCGACTATGTCCGCGTGCCCCGCGTCGGCCATGCGCCGATGCTGACGGAGCCGGCGGCGTCAGCGGCGATCGGGCGATTTCTTGCAACGCAGAATTAAGCCCAAGCCCTAGTAATGAATAATGAATGCAGAACGAAACTCTCCAGTAAGCGAATTGCTTCGCTTTTCTGGTCTGTTGGCGCGCTCACATGCGCGCCTGTAGTCGTTAGTTTCATTGCACGAATTCATAATGACATTCTACCGCAGAGCGCAGCGCGCGTATGGGCGCCGTGGTGGGATTACTATCACCCGCATGCACAAACTTATTGGGGCATCGCCATCATCGCATCGTTTCTAGCGATGCGTGCATGGATGCAATCCAACAACATTTGGCATTGCGTCGCAGTACGCGGAAAGTTTTACCCGAAAATTTTGGTACTGATCACCGCACTGATCGTAGTCGACTGGTTAGCGTCAGGAACTATCGAATCGGTAGCCAAAATTGTAACGGGCCAAAGCGAAATTCCAGTTTTCCGACCTGGATATGAATATCAAGTGACGATGGAAAATTTATTTGGCGACTTGTTTTCCGGCATGATCGCTGCGCCCATTTTTGAAGAGTTTGCGTTTCGCGGTCTGTTCCTGGGTTGCCTTCTGGCGAGAGGTTGGTCTGCGGTAAATGCTGTGCTCTTTACGTCGTTCCTATTTGGTTTGACGCATATCCAATATTATCCGTCCGGCATGCTCATGGTTATGTTTTCTGGCGCCTTGTTTGGGTTTTTGCGAATTTACACGGGCGGACTGGCAGCGCCAATCATTGCCCACAGTTTGCTAAACCTATCGATCACAGCGGCCGAGCTGCTGTTTCCAGCGACACCTTAAACCGCCGCTATATGAATGCCGCATTCGGTCTTGGCGGCGCCGCGCCAGCGGCCGGCGCGAATATCATCGCCCGGCGCTGCGGGATGGGTGCATGGCCAGCAGCCGATTGACGGGTAGCCCTGCTCGACAAGCGGATGCGGCGGAAGCGCATGCGCCGCAACGTATTCTTCAACGTCGCCAGCGCCCCAACGGATCAGCGGATTGACCTTAATATGGGCGCCGGAGGCTTCGAACGCTGGCAAATTAACCCGTCCGCCGCCGTGAAACTGTTTACGGCCGGTGATCCAGGCGTCAAATCCGTCAAGCGCGCCCGTTAATGGCGTAACTTTCCGAAGCGTGCAGCAAGCGTCTGCATCGCGTTTCCATAAATCGCCATCCGGGTCGCTTGCAGCGACTTCTTCTGTATCCGGATGGATATCGCGTATATTGGTCAGCCCTAATTCGCGCGCGAGTTTCTTTCGATAGCTGAGGGTCTGCGCGAAGTGTTTCTGTGTGTCGAGAAAGACAACCGGCGTCGCCGGATCAATCGCCGCAACCAGATGCAACAGCGCCGCCGATTCCGCACCAAAGGACGAGACCAGCGCGATCTTGCCGGGAAACTCCTTCAAGATGGCGTGACTTAATATATCGCCCGCCCTGGACGCCGAAAATTGCATTGCGAGTCTGCGGGCCTGTGCTTCAACTTCATCGCCGGCACGCGCGGACGCTGTCTTTTTAGCGGTCGCAATGATGGACATGATTTACCCTTACGCCGCAGCGGCGCGATTGCGCCGGCGTTTCCAGACCGGCGTCGCGCCGTCAGACGACGCCTGATAGGCAAATGAGAATTCCTGCAGCGCCGTCTCTGCGCCATCTGAAGCGGCGCCGGCAATTTCAAAGCCGTTAACGCCGCAACGAACCATATAAAGCAACTGATCGCGCAGCACGTCGCCGCGGGCGCGAATTTCACCGGTATAGCCGATACGCTCGCGCAGAAGCCGCGCCTGACTATAGGCGCGCCCGTCCTTGAACGCTGGAAATTCAAGAATGATGGCGCTGAACCCGGATACGTCGCAGCGCAGATCGTCGATGTCGGCGTCATTGGGAATGACAAGGGCCGTCGCGTCCGGATGGGCGATGCGATTGGCGCGCCAGTCCTCCAGCGAAACTTCGTTCTTGGCTTCCTCGATCGCCGGCAAAAGGCGATCTCCGATCAATTTAAGCAGCGGCATAAAGAGCCTCCTTGAATTTTTCCGCACCGAGACGGCGATAGGTATCGAGAAACCGTTCTGTATCCTGACGGTTTTCCCGGTAGTAGCCGACGAGTTTTTCGACGGCGTCAACGACCTCGCCGGATGACAATCCGCGCCCGGCGATCTCACCGATCGACGCGTCTTCGGCGCCAGACCCGCCAAGCGTAATTTGATAAAATTCCTCGCCCTTCTTATCGACGCCGAGAATACCGATATGGCCAACATGATGATGGCCGCAGGCGTTGATGCATCCGGAGATTTTTATCTTTAACTCGCCAATGTCTTCCTGCACGCCGAGATCGGCAAACCGTTCGGAAATGCGTTGCGCAATGGGAATGGAGCGCGTGTTGGCGAGTGAGCAATAATCAAGCCCTGGGCAAGCGATGATATCACTGACAAGGCCGATATTCGCCGTCGCGAGTTCCGCCGCCTCCAGCGCCAGATAGACTGCATAAAGATCGTCTTTTTTGACATGGGGCAGAACAAGGTTTTGTTCATGGGTGACGCGAATTTCGTCGAAAGAATGTTGCTCGGCGATATCGGCGACCGCATCCATTTGCGCGTCGCTCGCGTCGCCCGGAATGCCGCCAATTGGTTTTAGCGAAATATTGACGATGGCGTAACCGGGCGCTCGATGGCCATGCGTGTTCGTGCGCACCCAGCGCCCGAATGCTTTGTTTTTCGTGCTGTTACTGTCCAGGCCGGCGCTGGTTTCCGGCAGCGGTTCAAATTCCGGCGCGGCGAAATAGTCACGAATGCGGGCGATCTCGTCGGCAGGGAGATCGACGTCCTTAGCGTCCATCGCCGCCCATTCTTTTTCGACCAAAGAGGCAAAGTCATCGGCGCCTTTGGCGTTCAGAAGGATCTTGATCCGCGCCTTGTACATATTGTCCCGGCGCCCTTGAAGATTATAAACGCGCAGGATCGCTTCGAGATAAGAAAGCAAATGGTCTTTCGGCAGGAACTTGCGAATGGTCTGACCGATATAGGGCGTGCGCCCAAGCCCGCCGCCAACCATCACTTCAAATCCGGTTTCGCCCGCGTCATTTTTGTAAAGGCGCAAACCGATGTCATGGACCTTCACCGCCGCGCGATCATGGTCGCACGCCGTCACCGCAATCTTGAACTTGCGCGGCAGGTAGGAAAACTCCGGATGAAAGGTCGACCACTGACGAATCACTTCGCACCAGATGCGCGGGTCTTCCACTTCCCCTTGCGCCGCGCCGGCATATTGATCCGACGTTACATTGCGAATGCAATTGCCTGACGTCTGGATTGCATGCATTTCAACTTTCGCCAGATCGTCAAGCAGGTCAGGCACATCCACAAGCGCCGGCCAGTTATATTGAAGATTCTGGCGCGTCGTAAAATGCGCATAGCCCTTGTCGTATTTACGCGACGCCTCGGCGAGCGCGCGCATCTGTTTCGACGACAATGTTCCGTAAGGGATCGCGACACGCAGCATATAGGCGTGAAGCTGGAGGTAGAGCCCGTTCATCAACCGCAGCGGCTTGAACTGGTCTTCTGTCAGATCGCCGGACAGGCGGCGCGCGACCTGGCCGCGAAACTGTTCCACCCGTTCAGCGACCATGGTCGCGTCGAATTCGTCATAGCGATACATCAGGCGACCTTTGTTTCGTCGATGGAGAGATCGCCTTCTATGCGCGCGATCCAGTTGCGCACGGCCGGAAACGGCTCAAGATCGAACCCGCCTTCCGGCGCGACCCGCGTATATGCGACGAGGGCAATGTCAGCGAGTGTCAGCCCATCGCCGACGAGGTAATCATGTGCGTCCAGATGATCGTCCATTCGCTTGAGCGCGCGCTTGCCGCCCGCCAGCATTCCCGGATCGACCTCGGATTCTTTTTTGCCGCGATAATTTATGAGCGCGCGGCGGGTCGCGATGGTCGTTTCGTGGCTGTTCTGTTCCCAGAAAAGCCACTCATCCATTTGCGCGCGCGCATAAAGATCAATCGGAATAAGCCGAGAGCCTTCCGCGAGATAGCGGATGATCGCATTGGACTGCGTCAGCACACGCCCGTCCGGCAAAACAACTGTTGGCGTTTGCCCCCACGGATTGCGCGCCAGAAATTCAGGCGTGCGCGAGGCGCCGGCGAAAATATCAATCTCGATCCATTCATTGGGAATATCGAGATAGTCCGCCGTCCACTTCACTTTCCAGCAATTGCCGCTGACGTGGTTGGCGTAGATTTTGAGCTTGCTCACAATTCGCCTCCCGCCTGATAGCCAAGATCCGGGCGCACGCTCGGGCCAAGCGTGCGGATGGTTTCGCGAACGACCGCCCGTCCGGAGAGCGCGCCCTCCTCATCTATATCGATCAGATAGACGTCGGCGATTTCCGCGCTGCGCGTCTGCGCCGCCGCGAGCACATCCGGCCCGTCTTCAGTGACGAACCGCGCTGCGTTAGCGAATTTTTCCGTCCACTGATCTTCATTCGTAAGGTAGACGACAGCGCCGTCGCTGAGCCTGTTGCCGGTAACCGCTTTCATGCCGCTCTCCTCGCATTCGCCGCGATATCCACAAGGCCGGCGCCATCGGCGCGCGCCGCAACCTCGCCGATCACCAGAAGCGCCGGACCCTTGACGTCCGCCGCAGCGACCATAGCGCCCAAATTACCGAGCGTTCCCTTGACGATGACCTGATCGGCGCGCGTACCGTTTTCGATAATCGCGGCCGGCGTCGACACTGCGCGGCCATGCGCCACGAGGCGGGCCGCGATCGCGTCGGCCTTGCCGACGCCCATATAGACAACCAGCGTATTTTTAAGCGCCGCTAACGCAGCCCAGTCGAGATCGGGCTCCTCGTCGTTCTTTGCGTGGCCTGTAACGAAGGTCACCGCTTGCGCTTCGCCGCGATGGGTCAGCGGTAAACTTGCGGCGGCGGCGCATCCGGCGGCGGCCGTAATACCTGGCGTTACGAACGCCTCAACGCCCGCGGCGCGAAGCGCGTCAAGTTCCTCACCGCCCCGCCCGAAGATAAAAGGATCACCGCCTTTAAGGCGCGCAACGATTTTTCCCTCGCGCGCATAGGCGATCATACGGTCTTCGATCTCATCTTGCGGGACGGCGTGATTGGCTTTTTCTTTGCCGACGAAAACCCGCTCCGCATCGCGGCGCGCGAGGTTTAAAACCTCGTCGCTGACAAGGCGGTCATATAAAATGACGTCTGCTGATTGAATCAGGCGCAGGGCGCGCAATGTCAGCAGATCCGGATCGCCCGGCCCGGCGCCGACGATGTGAACGACGCCCTGTTGTTGCTCGGCGTCAAAATTGTTGACCGCCGCGAGCGCCAGATCGTTGGCGCCGTTCTGATCGCCGGCAAGCGCATGTTCTGCGACGGGCCCGCGAAAAAACTGCTCCCAGAAGCGCCGTCGCGCGGCAGGCCCGATCTTCGCCTTGACCGTTTCGCGGTATCGCGCGGCAATATTTAACAGTGCGTCCGCGCGCGCGGGGATCACAGCTTCAATTTTCTCGCGCAGGGCGCGCGCAAATACAGGCCCGGCGCCATTGGTGGAAATCGCCACGGTCAGCGCCCCCCGATCGACGATCGCCGGGGTCAGGAAATCACAGAGTTCCGGCCGGTCGATCACATTGACGAGGGCGCCGGTTGATTTGGCGATCCGCGCCCATCGCGCGGCCTGTTCCGAATTTTCCACAGCAATAAAAACGAGGGCCGCGCCAGTGACATCGGCACGGGCGGGCGCCGCTGTCACCAAATCTGCGCGGCCCTCAAGCGCGGCACGGGTCGCCGCAGCTATTTCCGGCCAAATCAACAATGGCGCACCGCCAGCGGCAATTATCAGCCGGGCCTTGGCCAAGGCGGCGTCACCGCCGCCAATAATGACGGTCCGGCGGTTCGTGAGGTCGATAAAGGCGGGAAACTGTTTCATATTAGATTATCTTAATTGAAATTAGATGTGTACTGGGCGTCACCGGAAGCTAGGCGACGCAATCCACGCTCTCAAACGAGTATTTTTGCCGAATATAATAGGATTTCTGATTTACCAGACGAAATCGGTGAATTTTATGATGTTAGCTGGTCTAACGTATCTCTCACGTTCATGTGATTATAACCGACCCGGCTATTGATAAGGATTTCTATTGAGCGTAAAGCCTTGGAAAGCTGGAGAGGGCTTACGATGAAACGTTTACCGCCACTAAATTCCCTGAAAGTCTTTGAGGCTGCGGCCCGGCACTTAAGTTTTACTAAAGCTGCTGAAGAGCTGCACGTAACCCCCGGCGCGGTCAGCCAGCAGATCAAGGCCCTTGAAGATTACCTGCAAACGCCGGTTTTCCGGCGGGAAAAGCGCGCCCTGCTGCTGACCGATGAGGCGCAGGCGAGCCTGCCTGTTTTGCGCGAAGGCTTCGATAAACTCACTGAGGCGGCGGAAATCCTGGCCGCCAAAGCGGACTCGCGCCGCCTCGCCGTTTCCGTCGCGCCGTCCTTCGCGTCAAAATGGCTGGTGCCGCGCCTCGACAGTTTTCAGGACGCCAATCCGGAAATCGACGTCTGGGTGTCCGCCGATATGGATGTGGTCGACTTCGCCATTGAGGACGTCGATCTGGCGGTGCGGTATGGCGGCGGGCGATATCCGGGCCTTGTGGTCGATCATTTGATGGCCGAAAAAATCGTGCCGGTCTGCGCGCCATCGCTCCTGACAGGCGACAACCCGATTAAGTCGCCGCAAGACCTCGTTCACCACACCTTGCTGCACGATTCCTCGCCCGACAAAGACGAGAAGATTCCTAACTGGCCCATGTGGCTGAAAGCCGCCGGCGTTTGCCACAAGGAAGGAACGCGCGGCCTGAAGTTCAATCAATCAAGCCTGGTGATCGAAGCGGCTGTCGCCGGCAAAGGCGTTGCGCTAGCGAAATCGGCGTTGGCCCTCGCCGATCTGGAAGCCGGCCGGCTGGTTATCCCGTTCGACCTCACAACGCCGACCGATTTTGCCTATTACATTGTCCACCCGCCCGCAAAGTCGAGCTCCGCGTCAGTTAAAGCTTTTGCCGCCTGGCTGAAGGCCGAGGCCGAAGAAAGCATCAGCGCTACGGACGCACAGGAAGCGGCGGCGTAACAAGTTGGCGCCCGCGAATACCACACGGCCAATCCGTCTTTATACGATGCAAATAAAAAGCGCCCGCATTTCATGGGGGAGTTTGAAATGCGGACGCTCAGAAGCGGTCATTCAGGGGGAGAGAAGGACGACCGCGTCGACAACACAGATATGAAGTCGCGATAAATCCACAACCCGCCCAGCATGATAATTCTGTCATTTGCGACAAAGCGCCCGGCCAGCTGCGACAGTCTGTGTCAGGGATTATCGCGCGGTTGCTTCTTACCTATTTGATGAAGACAATCAGCGACCGCTTCGAATACCAACATGGTCGAGGCGTGTCGTTGAGGGTAGTCGCGCACCGTTTCTAACGCCGCAAGATCGCGCCAGCGCTCGCCAACCGGCGCCGGGCCCTCTTCCTTCAACATCGCGCGCATTTGATCGCGCAATACCAGCAATTCTTCCGCCGTCGCGCCGATTATGTTTTGCGCCACTAGCGATGCGGCGGCCTGACCGAGGGCGCAAGCGCGCGCTGTCATGCCGAAATCAACAACAACGCCGTCCGCCATTTTGACGTCGACCTCGACCTCCGAGCCGCAAACACGGCTCACTTTCCTGGCGCTGGCGTCGGGCGCGGTGAGGCGGCGCGCGGGCGGTATGCCGGCGGCGGCGTCAAGGATCGGCCCGGAATAGAGTTCACTGATCATGGTCGCCTATGTGGCCTCTTTGCCCGCACACTTCAATTCGCCGCCGATGCAGCGTTATACTGTGCGCGATCAAATTAGGGGACAATCATGCGCATTTTTGCTCTCACGCTGGCATTTGGCCTCATCGGATGTTCGCAGGAACGACAAGCAGATCCCGCAACTGAGCCGCCGGTTAGCGCAGAAAGTTACGCTGCAACCGGTTGGACGGCGAAAACGCTGCCTGAAATTTCCGACGCGCTTATCGCCGGCGATGTAACGTCAGAGGCGCTGGTTGAGGCTTACCTTTCCCGTATCAAGCAGGTGGATCGCGCCGGCCCGACATTGCAAAGCGTACTCGCGCTCAATCCTGACGCGCTTGACGCTGCACGCGCCTCGGATAGTCGCCGCACCGCCGGAGAAAGCCTCGGCGCCCTCGACGGTGTTCCCGTTCTTCTCAAAGATAATATTGAAACAAAAGATCCCGTCGCGACGACGGCCGGCGCGCTCGCGCTCAAAGACAACATTACTGGCCGGGACGCGCCGCTGGTCGCCGGCCTTCGCGCTCAAGGCGCTGTCATCCTCGGCAAAACCAATCTTAGTCAGTGGGCGAACTTTCGCTCCAATGATTCCATGAGCGGCTGGTCGGCGATCGGCGGCCAGGTCCGCAACCCGCATATGCTCGACCGCAATCCGTGCGGCTCCAGTTCAGGTTCTGGTGCAGCGGCCGCGGCATCGCTTGCCGCCGGCGCAGTGGGCACGGAAACCAACGGCTCGATCATCTGCCCCGCTAACGTCAACGGCGTCGTCGGGTTCAAACCAACCGTCGGCCTCGTCTCGCAGCAATATATCGTGCCGATTTCATTTTCGCAGGATACCGCGGGTCCAATGACCAAGACGGTGACCGGCGCAGCGATGATGTTGAACGCCATGGCCGACGGGGACGCCGCAACCGATTATGTGGCGGCGCTCGACGCCAATGGGCTTAACAGCGCGCGTATCGGCGTCATGAATTTCAGCCGCAACGAAAATAGCGATATCAATGCGCTGTTCGACAGCGCGCTTAAAGACATGGAAGCGGCAGGCGCGGTCCTTATCGATATTGACGAATTTACACCGCAGGCGGAGAATTTCCGCGGTAAGTCTTTCGACGTGCTGAAATACGAATTCAAAGCCACGCTCAACGACTATCTCGCCGAGGCGGCGCCGGCCGTTGATACCCGCAGCCTCAATGCGCTCATCGCCTTCAATGACGCCAATGCCAAAATTGAGCTTGCCTTGTTCGACCAGTCGATCTTTGTCGAATCTAACGCAATGGGCGACCTTGACGATGACGCCTACGCCGCCGCGCTGAGCGATGCGCAGGCGTCGACCCGGGAATACGGGATCGACATGCTGATGCGCGAATACGACGTCGATGTGCTGGTCTCGCCATCGGGCGTTGTCGCCTCACGGATCGACCCGATCAATGGCGATGTCTGGCCGCAATGGGCGGGCGGCGGATATCTCGCAGCCATCGCCGGTTACCCGCACGCAACCGTTCCCATGGGAACAGTGCATGGGCTGCCGATCGGGATTTCATTGATGGGCGGCGAAGACGAAGACGCAAAAATTCTATCGTTCGCATACGCCTATGAACAGGCGACCCTGCACCGCGTCGACCCGCAATATCTGAAAGACGCCGAAGCGCGGCCGGAAATCGCCGCGGCGATGGCGCGCCGCAGCGACTGAAGATTACGCCAAATCAAACAGCAGGATTTCACTGTCGGCGAGGGCCTTGAAGTTCAATGTCTCAAGATCGTTGATCTTGGCGCCGTCGCCGGCCTGCATGATCGAGCCTTCGGGGAGTTCAATCCCGCCTTTCGCGACTTGCAGCCAGCCAAAGCGGCCCGGCGCGAAACGGTGCGTCAGGCTCGCGCCTTCCGGCACGACAGACGCATAAATATCCGCATCCTGATGGATCTGGAAAGACCCGTCGCGGCCATCGCCCGAAGCGACAAGCGCCAGCGCGCCGTCACGCGCATCGCCGATCTGACGCTCCTCATATCGGGGCGCAGCGCCGCGCTGGTTCGGCGTGATCCAGATCTGGTATAGATGCACCGGCTCGATTTCGGACGCATTGAACTCCGAATGAGTGACGCCAGACCCGGCGCTCATATATTGCACGGTACCGGGACGGATAACGCCTTCGCCGCCCGTTGAATCCTTGTGCGCCAGCGCCCCGTCCAGAACATAGGTGATAATTTCCATGTCCTGATGGGGATGAGGCGGGAAGCCGGCGCCCGGATTGATCCGGTCCTCATTCATAACGCGTAAGGACCGGTAACTCATATGATCCGGATGGTGATAATTGGCGAACGAAAATGTATGGCGCGCATCGAGCCAGCCATGATTGGCCTGGCCCCGATCAACGCCCTTGCGGATGGCGATCATGACATTGTCTCCTGATTGTCAGGGAAGTTAGTTTGAAGATAAGCGCAAAGAC
>JAJFFU010000014.1 GCA_021776465.1 Parvularculaceae bacterium | reverse complement strand
GGACTCCGCGCCGTCGGGGAGTTTGTAACCGTTCTGTTTGAGCCAAGTCGTCAGGCCATCCGACTGGGCCGCCGACAGAAGTTGGATATCATATTCGCCAACGGTGTATTCGGCTTCTACCGTAACACCGAGACTATCTTTGCGGCGAATTACATTTTCGTCTTCAACAGCGGCTGCCATCGGCATGGCGAGGCTCATCTCCCGACGCTCATACATAACGCACGGGTCTTCATCGAAATATTCGACGAGCCGCGGCGAGGTGTATGCGTCGAGATGATCGATGATTGCGTTCTCCGTGACGTGGATCTGCTCTTCCTGCAGCACGACGGGCACGGGGATCACCATGGCGAATTCTTTCAACGCGCCCTGATAGTCATTCGACATAGTAATGACGGTGCGGTCACCATCGCGCATGATCGCGACTTTCGACGCTTTGTTAAAAAGCTTGGTGTCGGCCTTGGCGACGTAAAAGCCGCAAAAGGCAACGGCGCCGCCGGTCAGTGCAATGGCGGAAACGCCGGCAACCGCTGCGGCGAGGGTCTTCTTCAGTGAATGGTTCATCATTGTGTCTCTCGTTTGAGGAATTTTTCTATTCAGCAGGGGCGGGATGGTTCTGCGCCGACGCCCTTCGCGCCTTCATGCGCTTCAAGAGTGGCGGTGCGCGTACCGGATCGTCCCAGCGATAATGCGGCGCAGGATCGGCCCATTCGAGGGCCGGGCGGATGACGCACATGATCGCGAGGGAATAAAAAAGGCCGTCGGCGACAAAGAAATGCCAGATCAGAATATAGGTGAGGAGGGCGGCGCCGGCGGCGAATGCGGCGCGCGCAATCGAGCCGTCCGGCGTCGTCTTGGGATCGGAGATCATAAAAAACGCGAACAGCATCAGCGCGCCGTTTTGTAATCTCAAAATAGGAATGGAGAGCGGGTCACCGAGCCACAAGGCGCGTCCGAAGAGCAGCGCTGCAAAGACACCAAGGAAAATCAGCGGGACGTCAAACCGCGCCGCGCGATAGGTAATGAACAACCCCGCGCCGGCCAAAACCGCGGCAAACCAGATCGCCGTTCCCCACTGGCCCGGTGTTGTCCACGCCGCATCCGTCGCCAGTAACATCGCGACGATGGCGAAATTGGCGGGATTGAAAATATGCTTGTTGCCGAGGCGCAGCGTGAATTTTGACGCGACGGCAAGCGCGGCTGCGAGGGCCAGCGGCCAGATCGCATCAGCGCGCAACATCAGCGATAAAGACAGCGTCGTTATAAGCGCGCTGCGATAGTCGGGTTTGATTGCGATGAGAAAAGAACCGATGGCCTGCACAGCGCAGGCGGCGATGACGGTGGCGAGGAATTGTCCCGACGCGATTTCAAAGGCGCCGCTCAGCCAACCAAAGGCGAGAAGGCTGCCGAGCATCACGATTTGATAGTGCCGTGGGTCGCGGAAGATTCCCGAATAGGCCAAAAAAGGAAGGCGCGCCTGCATGGCGTCCTCATTTCATTCCTCGCTCCCCGGTCGCCACTATGGCGCTAAACAAGGCGGAATGACGGCGCTCGCCGGGAAGTTTGGAGGCGCGTCACGCCATCGCTGCGGTGAGTTCCTTCGCAAGGCGCGCGGCGACATGGGCGGTCATCAAGCCTATGTCACGTTCAGGATTATATTCAACGATGTCAGCGCCCACAGGCGCCGCTGGCAGACGTTTCAATAGAGACAAAACATCCCGCGTTGAAAGGCCGCCCGGTTCGGGATGTGAAACGCCAGGCGCATAGGCTGGATCAAGGCCGTCGAGGTCGATCGAGACGTAAAGCGGCGCGCTCAGCTTTTCGAACGGAACAGCGTCGAGTTGATCTGCGTCAAGCATTATGACGCCGTGGCGCTCGCCAAAGGCGCGTTCATCGGGGCCGACGCTGCGCAGGCCGATTTGGACGAGCGTATTCACGCATTCATCTTCAATGGCGCGGGCAAAGGGCGAGGCGTGGGAATAGCGATCTCCCTCGAACTCATCATAAAGGTCTGTGTGCGCATCGATGTGCAATATGTTTAACGGCCCATGCTTGTCGCGCATGGCGCGCAAGATGGGGTAGGTGACGGAATGGTCGCCGCCGAGGCTCAGCGGCGCGCCGGCGTCAAGCGCCTTTTGCGTTCGGACCTCAATTGCGGTGCGGGCCTCTGCTGGGTCCGCAGGCAGGGGTGCGAAGTCTTCGGCGGTAATCGCGTCCCGAACGTCCGTGCCGTTGAGCGCGTAGGGGCTGGACGCGTCAGACCCAATCAGCGAGCGGATGACTGAAGGGCCGTGCGCGGGCCCGCGCGAATAGGACGAACTTGCGTCCCAGGAAAAGCCAAGCAGGGTTACTGGCATCTTTTTTCTTTCTCCGGCCGTTTTCGTCGCCGAATTTTTGCCGTTTGTGGCTGACGATAAAGCGTTAACGGCGCGACGGCGACGGCGTGGGCGCGATTATTGCACAATTCAGGGCGACTTCGACCCACGGCAGGCGAAGATGGAATGTGAAAATTTGATCGAGACGACTGAAGGCGTTGCGTTAAGCGATTTAATCGCTCTTTATCGCGCGCTGGAAAAAGTACGCACGTCGCTCGACGGCTCCGGCGTTGATGCTGAACGAGACGGCGCCAATCCCAGATCTGAGATCGAAAAAGCGCTAATCCGGGACGAACGAGCAGAAATCGACGCCCGCATGGCCGCCTTACGGAACGAGATAAAATTAGCGCCGGTCCAATCGCGTCTTGCCGCTATTCAAGTCCTGCGATTTCGATTGATTGAGTGCGGCGACGACCCGGCATCGGTGGAAGCGGCGGTTCGCAAATTTACCAATGGGTCCCCGGCGCGGGCGGACAAGGGAATTGAACACCGTATTGCGGAGATTGAGGGATCGGTCGCGCTGATCGCCATGGCGCTTTACGCCTACGGCGAGAAAAATGGGCGGCACAGCCGGCTGCTCAATGCAACGGATCGTGTTGGCGAACAGCTTGCCGAATTACAGCGCGTGTTACGCGGAAAGCCGAAAGCGTTCGATAGCGCGGCGTAGACCTTTCCACCCAACCCTAACGTCAATCTCCATGAAAATGGTCGTATATCGCTTGCGCCAGCGCATCCGATACGCCCTCGACGGCGGCGAGGTCGGTCGGTTTGGCGCGCGCGACCTCTTTTGCTGACCCGAAATGATTGAGCAAGGCGCGTTTTCGTTTGGCGCCGACGCCGGGCACGTCATCCAGCGGATTGGCGCTGATCGCTTTCTTCCGCTTGGCGTGATGAGCGCCGATGGCAAAGCGATGCGCTTCGTCGCGCAGACGTTGCAGAAAAAACAACCCTTGGTCGCGTGGCGGCAATAAAAAAGGATCTTTACCCGGCATTACAATCTGGTCGTCACCGGTTCCCATCGTGCGGTCGATGCGTTTTTCACCAGTCTCCGTCATGCGCCGGGCCTTTGAGACGCCAATGACGGCAATCCCTTCTGATTCCGGTTCAACGCCCAGATCTGCGAACACTGAAAGCGCCGCCGACAAATGGCCTTTGCCGCCGTCAATAATGACGAGGTCGGGCCGCTCGGCGTTTTCGTCTTTCAACATGCGCGAGAAACGCCGGGTCAGGACTTCGCGCATCATCGCGTAATCGTCGCCTGCCGCGAGGCTTTCCGATTTGATGTTGAATTTGCGATACTGGTTTTTAACGAAACCGTCCGGCCCGGCGACGATCATGCCGCCGACCGCGTTTGCGCCTTGTATGTGGGAGTTGTCATAAACCTCGATCCGTTCCGGCGCGGCCTCGAGGCTCAGTGCTGATGCAAGCGCGCTCAGGCCTTTGCGTTGCGTCGCAGACTCAGCCATGCGCCTCGAAAGAGCTTCCCGAGCGTTCATCACGGCGGCGGCGACAAGGTCTCGCTTTTCGCCCCGTTGCGGTTGGCGCACCGTTACGCCGCGCCCGGTTTTAAGCGTAAGCGCTTCTTCCAGCAGCGTCGCCTGCGCCAATTCATGTGAGACGAGCACAGTCCGCGGTGGCTCACGCCCGTCGTAAAACTGCGCGATGAAGGCTTCCAATATGTCGCCGGGCGCGGTGTCTTGTGTTTGGCGGGGGAAGAATGCGTGATTGCCCCAGTTCTGGCCGGCGCGGAAAAAGAAGACCTGAACGCAAGCCTGACCGCTATCTTCATGCAGCGCAAAAATATCAGCTTCGCCGACAGTCGCGGCGTTTATGTCTTGCGTTCCCTGAATATGGGTGAGCGCGCGGATCCGATCGCGCAGGGCGGCGGCGCGTTCAAAGTCGAGCGCCTCCGACGCCGTTTCCATGTCGGTTGAAAGCGCGCGCTGGATTTCGGCGCTCTTTCCGCTCAGGAATACTTTCGCCTCATCAACCAGCGCCGCGTATTCATCGCCGCTGATCAGATCGACGCAAGGGGCCGAACAGCGCTTGATCTGATGCAGGAGACACGGGCGCGTGCGGCTCTCGTAGACGCTGTCGGAACAAGATCGCAGCAAGAATGCTTTTTGCAATGTATTCAGGGTACGATTGACGGCGCCGGCTGATGCGAACGGCCCGTAATAAACGCCTTTTCGTTTACGCGCGCCGCGATGTTTCACGATCTGCGCCGCCGCATGGTCTTCGGCAACCAGAATGTATGGGAATGATTTGTCGTCGCGCAGCAATACGTTGTATCGCGGCCGTAGCTGCTTGATGAGGTTGGCCTCAAGAAGCAACGCTTCGATCTCCGTGCCGGTGACGACGAATTCCATCGTGCGCGTTTCCGTGATCATCCGCATGATGCGGTTCGAATGACCGCCGGATTTTGCGTAGGACGAAACGCGCGCCTTCAGGCTTTTGGCCTTGCCCACATAGAGGACGTCCTGTTTCTCGCCGATCATGCGGTATACGCCGGGCTTGCTGGGCAAGCGGGTAACCTGATCGGCGATCAGCGCCGCGCCTTTAAGCGCGTGATTCGTCTGTTCGGCGTCGGCGGCGGGGCTCATAGGGCTGAAAATACTCAAAAAACGCGGTTAACGGTGCGTTCATTATTTGGCATAAAGTGTGCACCATAATGCGTGCATCTTGAGAGCTACTGCGCCATGCGGGCCCGGTCAAACCGAGGCGGCGGCATGCGCTCAGTGGGGCGCTTAGCGGGGACACATGGCGACAGTCGTTAAAAGCCGTTCAGAAGTCACGTTCGTGCTCGTGTTTTTCACCGCACTGGCGATCGTCGGTATTCTCGCCGGTAATTTTTTCGTGCGCGATTTCGCCCGCGCTCGTACGAGCGCTACTTGGCCAACGGCGGATGGCGTTGTCCTTTCGCAGCTCAACGAAGACAGCAAGCAAATTCGGTATGCGTATTCGTTCGCCGGAAACAGTTATCAGTCGACCCGCGACCGCGTATTTATCGCGCGAAATTTTAAATCATCGGAAATGGAATATCTGCCCGGGCAAACGGTCGCCGTTTATGTGGATCCGAACGATCCGTCCTATTCGGTGTTGCAGCCGGGCGGCGCCGGGCTCGCCTTTGTGTTCCTGACTGTCATGTCCGGCGTGTGTATTTTCTTTGGCGTCGGCGGCGTGATCTGGACATTTTCAGAGGGCGTTGACGCGGACGCCATGCGAGACAACCTGCACCCCTCAAACGCTTAGCTTTTGTATCGAATAATCTCGATACCAGCCGCCGCGGCCTCCGCGATAGCATTCGGTTTATCGACCCGCACGCGAACCGAAAGCGCCATTGGGTGCGCGAGGACGAGACCGGCTATCCGTTCCGCAAGTGTTTCGACAAGTTTGATGTGGCCGCCGGCGATAATGTCTTTTACGCCCATCGTCAGGCGGTTGTAACACATGACATCTTCCATGCGATCGGCATCCGGTGCGCTCGGTTCGGTAACCTCGACCTCCATGTCGATCCGCACCGGTTGCGAAACGCCTTGCTCTTCGTCGTAAACGCCAATGTAGGCGTCAAGAACAAGTCCGCGCACGAAAATAAAACGCTTCGGCGCCGTTTCGCTACGCGGGATCGCCGTCACGTTTGACGCCGTTTTCTTACTCTCTGACTCGTTCATTCCTTCACCATCACATCAGGTGTTTGCCAGGCGAGGTGTTGGCCGCCGTCAACGGCGATCATCTGCCCGGTCACTGCTTTTGCTGATGCGAGATACAAGACTGCATCACAAATGTCGCCTGGTTCGGCGCCATGGCCAAGGATCGTCGCCTCATTTTGGCGGCGCCAATCAGCGTCCGACTGCCGGGGGTTTTTCAATGTCGGGCCCGGCCCAATAGCGTTGACGCGAATACCGTTCGGTCCGAGCGCCTGCGCGAGCGTAATTGTCAGGGTCATCAGGGCGGCTTTTGACGTCGTGTAAGAGAGAAATTGCGGCGTCAGTTTTTTCACGCGCTGGTCAATAATGTTGATGACAGCGTTATTCGCGGCAGCCGGCGCTTGCGCTGCAAAATCCTGAATGAGTTTCAATGGCGTGCGCAAGTTTGTCTCCATGTGGAGATCCCAGCTTTCGCGGGACATGGAGGTGATGTCGTCAGCTTCAAAAACCGATGCGGAATTAACAAGCAGGCTGACGGGGCCAAGCGCTTTTGATGCTGCGCTGATAAGTGCTGCGGTGTCGGCTTCTTTCGACAAGTCCGCCTGGACCGCAACGGCGTTACGACTCTTTTTGCGAATTTCAGTCGCGACGGCGTCGGCTTCCGCACTGGAAGATCGGTAGTGCAGGGCGACGTCATAGCCGTCGTCCGCTAACGCCAATGCAATTGCTCTACCGATGCGAATGCCGGCGCCGGTAACAAGAGCCGTTTTGACGTTTGTCATCGGCTATAACGCGCCAGAGGTCTGCGCCAGAAAATAGATGAAGGCGACATAGGCGAGGACCATTCCCGCGCCAGTCAGGCGGCCAATATCGCGCCGTGTAAAAACATATCCGGCGAGCACCACCGCCGCGACGACCATTATAGGGATGTCGAAACGCAGTGAGGCGGGATCGAATACAGCGGTGCCGGCAAGCCCGGCCACGCCGCCAACGGCAAAGATATTGAAGATGTTCGAGCCAATGATACCGCCAATCGCGACATCGGATTTTTTGTGCATGGCGGCGGCAATGACGGTCGCCAGTTCCGGCAGCGATGTGCCAAAGGCGATAATCGTGAGGCCGACGACTTCCTCGCGGACACCAAGGCCGGACGCCAGGATGGACCCGTTCGTGACAAGGAGATGGGCGCCAAGGGGCAGGCCGATCAAACCGGCAATAATGTAGAAAATTGTTTTGCCGCTGATTTTGTCGTCAGCGATATATTCTTCAACTTCATCAATGACCGGCTCGCGTTCCGGCGACTGCAACGCCCTGACCAGCATATACAAAACATATGCGATGATACTGGCGAAAAAAGCCGCGCCAATGGGCGTGTTGATGTGTCCCGGCGCCGTATAAGCCGCCGCGCAGAACGCCGCCGTCGCCACGAGCATGAACGCCGCATGCCGGCGCAAGCCGAGCACATGGGTCGACACGGGGTAAATGAGCGCCGGCAAGCCGAGAACCAGAAATACGTTGGCGATATTCGAACCGATAATATTGCCGAGCGCGATACCGTCATTACCGGTGGCGACCGCTTTTATGGTCACGACAAGCTCGGGCGCAGACGTTCCAAACGCGACAATCGTCAGGCTGATAAACAACGCCGGAATTTTCATCGCCGCCGCGAGGCCGACCGCACCGCGCACCAGCAAATCGCCTGCGATCAGCAGGATGGCGAGGCCCGAAACGACCAGTAATACCTGGTTAAGCATGCGGTCCCTTATGAATTATCGTCATATGTAAAGTGTCGCCGCTGTCCGCAGTAAGAGTTGCGACTGCGGTACGACAAGTGAGAATTCGGGATCGGTCAGTCAATGCTGCCTTTTTCGAGAATATTTAAAATTGCGAGCACAATAACGAATGCTGCAATGGTGGAAACGGCAATCCAGCCTGGCGCCATGATAAACCCCTCTATTTTGGCCTCTTCGGCTCTTATAGGCAGGCTCGCATGGGTCGTCACCCCTTTGTGAAGCGCCGTCGGGATCGGCGGCGCGGGCGGGCAATTTGGTGCAAAATTTCGTCAAATTGAGCCGCCCCGTCTAAGGCCGCGATTACGAAAGTGACTATATTGTCGCTGATCGCAGGGTTCCCAGGGGATGCGGGCGACATGCTGAGTGATGTTTCTGAGCTATTTAGCGAACCGGTTGTTATGCCGGCGACGGACCGCCGCCTGACGCGCCGGGTTGTCGATGTCTGGGCGCGCGCCGCGCGCGGTCAATTTCCCAGTTGGCGGGCCATGCAAACGACGGGGTTGGGCGATGATCTGGACTGGATATTCGTCGTCGATTGCGAAAAGAGCATCGGCTTTCCATACTTCATTTATATTGGCGACCACATCGGAAAACTGGCCGACGTGTTTTTGTGCGGCGCCGATGAATTCGGTCTTTCCCTGCTCGATAAAGCCACGGCGGACATTGCTGCGGCACGCGAACGAGCAGCGCCGCACTTTCGCGAGGAAACGCTTGTTCTTTGCGATGGACGCCGCGTCATGATGCGCGCCGTAACAGCGCCGCTCGCCGATGACGGCCAGACCATATCCCATGTGGTCGGCGCCGTTAACGGTCGGTTCGCGGCTGACATTGGCGCGCCGCTCGCCTGACGTTCTGAATTCCACCGCCGCAACTTTGCCTTTGGCCAGTCGATGCTTGCGACGACGGGGCCCCGCGATTAGAGTTCGCCGCAGCACCGCAAAAAAACTGCTGAGACAACCGGGCGAACAATGGCTTTCCTCCTTCAACTCATAATCCTCGGCATCATTGTCCTTATCGGCTTCCAGATCAGGAACGCCATGAAGGGCGGGAGCGCTCGTGTCGAAAAACATGGCTCCAAAACAATAGACGGCACGGCCCGCGATGTGACATCCCCCGGAAAAACGGCGGCCGATACGTTGAAGGAATTCGAGAACGCCCGCGCTGAATTGAAATCGCGCTATCCGGCAGTGTTCGCGATGTTGGGCGGTTATTTGAACAGCCATACGATTGGCGAGACGGGTTCGCTCGAATCGGCTGTGAAGGAAATGATCACCGACTGGAAAGCACGCTCCGATGAAATATCGCGCGAGCTGACCAGGGTTCTTGCGGACAACGAAACCGAAGATGAATGCCGCGCCGTTATTCTCGCCGCCTGTGACGCATCATTTGAGGACGAGGGCTACCGCGCCTGGCTGACCTGGCTGTTGGGACAGTTCAATGACTTCAACTAGGATCGCCGGCCGCTGTCTTTGTGGCGCCGTTGCATTTTCCGTCGACGCCGACGCTTTCGACAACCGCACCGCCTGTCACTGTGCGCAATGCCGGCGCTGGTCTGGCCACTATTGGGCGAGTATCAGTGGGCCGATTGATGAATTCAAGGTCGACACAGGTGAGGACAAAATAAAATGGCATCAATCTTCGGAATTCGCAAAGCGCGGATTTTGTTCAGAATGCGGATCATCTTTGTTCTGGCACGGACACAAGTTGGATGCCTATAAAAGTAGGATCGCCGTTGCTTTCGGTGCGCTCGACACGCCGACTGGCGTGACGCTTGATCAACATATCTTTATTGCTGACAAGGGCGACTATTACGAACTCGCTGACGGCGTGCCGCAACTGGATCGCGAATAGGCCGACGACATTGCTATGGATGTCGCACCCGGATAATTCGCCGCATCCGGCTCAGATCCGCCTACTGGATCACCATCAGCGCAATGACATATATAGCAATCACGTTAGCGTTTTTTCCCATGGTTGGCGCAGGCGCCGGGGAACAGGTAAAATTCTGGCCGCCCCTATTCGCAATCGCGTTTCTTTTGGGCTATCTCCTATTCAGGCGCCTGCGAGCTTCAGGGCCCGTGGTGGTGGCGGAGACGAAATAATCGATGTTTGGATTTGAAGCTGGCGACGCGGCGCTGATGAGCGGTTGGTTGCTATATCTCGTTATTTTCCTGCTGCCATTCTGGCAGGAAGACGTGGCTGTGATTGCTGCGGCGACCGCCTCTTTGAGCAATGCTGCGCCGACGCCCTTGCTGGTCATCGCAATTCTGGCCGGGCTGGTTGGCAGTGACGCCTGGAAATACTGGATTGGCCGTCTGGGGAGACGTTATCAATGGGCGCACAAGTTCGCCGAAAAACCCGGCGTCTCCATCGCCGGGGATCTCATTCGCAAGGAATTTGTGCAGACCATGCTGACGGCGCGTTTTGTGCCGGGCACGCGCATCCCGACGTACATCGCCGCCGGGTTTTTTAAAGCGGCTTATCCGAAATACGTCCTGACGCTCATATTCACCGCCGCGCTATATGTCGGCATCATGTTTACCCTCTTTCACGCGCTCGGTGACATCGTTGGAGAGAAGGCAACGTTCTGGCTGCCGATTGGCGCTGTCGTGATACTCGTTGGATATATATTGTTCCGATGGCTCAATCACGTGGCGAAACACGAAGGCCCGATGACGCCGCTGACCAAGGAATTCGATCACCCAATGCCGGACATGCCGGGCTTTGACGGCAATCCTTATGAGGAAAAAACACACAACGATACAAAGGACAAAGCGAAAGTTGATAGCGAGAACGCAGAAGCGCTTGCTTTAAAGGCGTCCGGGAGGAGTGAACATGAGCAAACGATCGACGAGCCGTCAGATAAAAGCGCCAGTAGCGGCAGTCTTTGACGCGATTACGAATATCGAAAAGTTTCCGGAAAAGAACGCGGCGATCGTCAGTGTTGAAATTCTGACGGAACAAATAAACGGCGTCGGCACACGCTTTCGCGAGACCAGACGTATGGGCAAGCGTGAGGCGGCGACAGAACTTGAATGCACCGAATTTGTCGAGAACGAACGGGTCCGTTTCATTACGGACCAGGGCGGGACAGTTTGGGATTCCGTATTCACGACAAAGGCGAACGACGAGGGAACACTTCTGACGCTGGAAATGGACGCGCGCCCGCATAAATTTATGGCGAAGATTGTTACGCCAATGATTTTTGGAATGATTTCAAAAGCCATCGAAGAAGATATGGACGGGGTAACGGCCTATTGCGAAGGCAAATCCGGCGGCGGTTGGTAGACGCAGAAACGAATTCATGCGCAACGCTGAAGTGGCGCGCCATGAACAGAAGGACGAACGCGATGCCCAAAGGCTACTGGATCGGTCATGTTGACGTGACCAATGCTGAAAATTATCCGGAATACTTGAATGCTGCGCGGCCTGCGTATGAAAAATACGGCGCGGAACTCATCGTTCGCGGCGGAAAATATGAAGCCATGGAAGGCGAAGTCCGCAGTCGACACGTCGTGATTGCGTTTGAAAGTTATGAGCAAGCCCACGCTTGTTACAATTCGCCGGAATACACCGCCGCGCGTAAAATAAGACAAGCGAACGCTGTCGGCGAAATTTTAATTGTCGAAGGCGCCGAATAACCGCGCGGGGATTGTATGCGAATTTTTATTTCGATTTTGGCAATGATTGTCGGCTTCGGCTACATTGCGTACTCATATGTCGGCACAGTTTTTCGGCTCGCCAATGATGCTGGCGAGTCCGTCGATCAGGGGGATGAGATTGGCGCCGTTTCCATGATTATTGACTTTATGATGAGCGGTGAAATCCCCCAGCTTACGGGGTATCTTTATGGCGGCGCGCTTTTGATCGTGCTTGCCGTCGTCAATTTGCTCCTCAATAGTTCGAAGAACAAAGACGAGGACGAGCCTGTTTGATGGGCGCAGACAGGCAATCGCTGCCGGCGTATTCCAAGGATAATGTCATGAATAAATTTATTGCCGCGTGTTTTTCCGCCGCGTTGGCGTCAGTCGGTGTCGCTGTCGCGCAGGATAATGTCGTTGATACGTCAATCACGGATCTCGATATTCTGATTGGAAAATGGCGCTATGTGGACCAGTCGACGGAGCTCGCCGGCTTCGACTATCGCGAGGAGGGCGAAACCGAGTGTCGTTATGCGCTGGGCGGCAAATACATCCGCTGCGAGGGTTCTGGCGTTTACAACGGCAAGTCCCGGACGTTTGTTGAATATATAAACTATAACCAATTCACAAAAGAATTTCAGCGCGTCGGTTTTTTTGAAAATCACCCGGCGCACGCCAGATTTACGCTGCAAATATCAGAAGACGGCAAGCGCATTGAGCAGCGCGGCGCGCCAATGGATCAACGGGATGGAACGGTCACCCGCAACTGGGGCGTCATCACATTTGTCGACGATGATCACTATAATTGGGATGTGCATGTGAACAGATCAAACGAAGCGGCCGATTACTGGCCGCTGAAGTTCGTCAGTAAATTCGAGCGCATCACCGACGAATAGCCTATCCATCGAACGATGCGGCGGTTCGCGGCGGGGCGTCAGGCTCCAAGCGCACTGACACTAGAATAATGCAGCGGCGGGACGGAAATTCCGCGCGTCAAGACTGGCGTTCGTCGCCATGAGGGGCCATGTACCGATCATGCGGCCCGGTCAGACAGACGATCTAGAAAGTGTAGGCGAGGCGACGCCCTTTGGGCGTTCGGTTAGCCGAATGTTCGCTGTGCTGTTCCGCCCGGAGATGTCGCGCTGGCGTTTCCGTATTGGCCTTGCATTTTTCATGACGGTCGGCGCGAAGGGCTTGTCGGTTTTAGCGCCGGTCATGATGGGTGAGGGGATCAACGCCCTGACAGGTGATGCGGATGCCGGCGCACGTATCGGTCTTGCGGGTTTTTCGTTCGTTGCGCTCCTATCGCTATTTGCCGTCGCGCGTTTCCTCGCCGCCGGCTTGCCGATGATCCGCGATGCTTTCTTTGCGACCGTGACACAGGACGCGCAGCGCTTGATTGCCGTTGACGCCTTTCGTCACGCACAGCATCTCGATCTGCAGTTTCACCTGACGCGGCGGTCAGGCGCGCTCAATCGCATTATTGATCGCGGCGTTACGGCGATGGAGTATCTGCTCCGGTTTCTCGCGTTCAATATTGGCCCAACGATTGTCGAGTTGGGTTTCGCCGCGATCGTGCTGGCGCTGCTTTACGGCGTTCAGTTCTCGATGGCCGCGATTGTCACTGTCGGGGTTTACGCGGCCTTTACGATCACGGTCACGGAGTGGCGCAACAAGCAACGGCGTATCCTGAACGAAGCCGATACGCGATTGCGCGGCATCTCCGTCGATACGCTGACTAATTTTGAAACGGTGAAATCATTCGCCGCCGAAGACCGCGAGGCCGGTCGTTATGACAGCGCATTGCGCGAGTATAATCGGCACTATGTCACGATCATGAAATCTCTGGCGGCGTTGAATGGCGGCCAGGAATTCATCATGACCGGTGGCCTGCTCGCCGTTGCAATTCTGGCGGGCTACGGCGCGGTAAACGGCAACATGCAGGTCGGCGACGTCACCGCCATTATCCTGATGCTCTTTAACATCTATCGGCCGCTCAATATTCTCGGCTGGGCCTGGCGCGAGATCAAACAGGGGACGGTTGATATTGAAAAACTGTTCCAGCTGATGGACCGGAAGTCCGAAGTGGCGGACGCGCCCGGCGCAACGGTCTTTCACGCGGACACCGGCGCAATTCGATTTCAAAATGTGCGCTTCGCCCATGAAGGCCGGACCAGCGGCATCAAAGACGTTTCCTTCGACATTCCGGGCGGCGCTTTTGTCGGCATTGTCGGACCGTCGGGCGCCGGCAAGTCGACAGTTCTGAAACTGCTCTTTCGATTTTACGAACCGCATGGCGGCGCCATTGCGATTGATGGGCAGAACCTTGCGGACGTCACGCAGTTTTCCTTGCGCAAATCGCTGGGCCTCGTGCCGCAGGAAGTCGTTCTGTTTAATGATACGCTGCGATTTAATATCGCTTACGCGCATCCGGACGCTTCCGACGACGAAATCATGCTGGCGACCCGGCGTGCGCAGCTTGGCGATTTTATCAAGAGCCTGCCGTCAGGCCTCGATACGCGCGTCGGCGAACGGGGTCTCAAACTCTCCGGCGGCGAAAAACAACGCGTCGGCGTTGCGCGCGCAATTTTAGGCGATCCGCCCATACTGATACTCGACGAGGCGACGTCTTCACTTGATTCCGGGACGGAAGAGGAAGTGCAGACGGCGCTGCGCGAGGCGGCGCGCGGGCGCACGACGCTCGCTGTTGCGCATCGACTGTCGACGGTTGCCGGGGCGGATTTCATTCTCGTGCTCGACGATGGGCGCATCATTGAGCGCGGGTCTCACGATGAACTGATCGCATTAAACGGCGTATACGCGGAATTGTGGGGTCGACAGTCTGGCGGCGATAATCAAAGCTTTTCCCGGAATGCGATGACACCGCAATTCGCGAAATAGCGCGCACGATTAATATGTTTGGTGCAAAAAAGGACCGCTTCAGATCGAAGCGGTCCGATAGTCGATTTCGTTACTGCTTTAGCTCGGCGATGTTTTCGCGCTTAAAAACTCGACGAAATGCTGAGGCCCCACCAGAAACCGCTGCTTTTGGTTGTGCCGGCGATTGAATCGTCAATGAGGGAGCCGCCGGCAATATCAGAGCCGCCATAGCGTACGCCCGCAGCGGCCGAGGCATCATCTGTCAGTGCATAGCTGATATCGGCGGTCGCAGCGCCGTATAGATAATCGCCGCCAGCATCGTCGTCGATGACGTACCCAAAAGACCCGCCAACGTCGAAGCTCGTTTTTTCCGCTAACGGAACGGAATGAGAGACACCGCCTTCAATGGTGAACGTGTCAAACATGAAGTCGCGATACACATACAAAGTCGGTGAAAGCGGCGCGTCCAGCGAAAGGCCCGCAAAAATTTCGACCGTATTGGCGCCAAGGCCATCGCCGTCTTCTTCGAAGATGTCGAAAAAGCCGCTCGCGAGATCCGGGAAGGTGTAATAAGTGACGCCGACGTCAAAACTCCAGCCGTCGCCTAGTCCGGCGCTGTACCCGGCATATAGGTCAAGTTCTTCGCCTCCTGGCGTAACAACGAGGTCGTCGTCGCCGACGGGCAGGTTGAACCAGGCGCCGCCATAAAATCCGCCATATGACAATTCGACTGCTGGTTGAACGCTTGTTTCCGCGAATTGAACGCCGCGGAAAATATATCGGGATTCAAATCCCAATGTCGTCGACACACCGAATTCTTCGGCGTGTGCGCCATTGGATACGCCAGCGAGCGCCAGCGCCAGAAAGGCTATTTTCTTCATGTAATTCTCCATTTTCTATCCCCTCGCAATTGACTGCATACGGAACGATTCAAAAGTTCGTCGTTGAAAAGCGTTGCCGAAAATGATGCAGTGCACAAGAGGGATCGAAAGAAATGGCGCATAAAATCGCCAATAAAGTCGTTAAATCACATAAAATGCAGGAAAATTGCGTATATACGCGATAAACAACTAATAATGCCTGCGGCAATTAAGCATTCGCAGCAAAGAATATTGCGTTGCAATAATTGTTGTTATACGTTTGTCACGAATCGCGAGGGCGAATGGGACAATGAAACGAGGCAAGAAAAAGCGATGAAATACATTATTGCCATCATCAAACCGCAAAAACTCGACGACGCGCGCAACGCGCTTACCGCATTGGGCGTTGAGGGAATGACGGTCACGGACGTCAAGGGGTTTGGTCGACAGAAAGGCCATTCCGAGGTTTATCGGGGCGCCGAATATCAAGTCGATTTCATGCCGAAGGTAAAAATCGAGATTGCTGTTGAAGCGTCGCGCGCCGCCGCGGTCGTCGATGCTATCCGCACCGCTGCAAAAACAGACCGTATCGGCGATGGCAAAATTTTTGTCCTGAATCTTGAAGAAACGGTGCGTGTGCGTACCGGCGAAACCGGCGCCGCTGCGCTTTAACCGAAAATGGGGATTACAATGTTCAAGAAAACCGCCCTTACGGCGGCCTCAATCGCCGCTGTTTTGTCAACTGCCGCTTTCGCACAGGACGCCGCGGCGACGCCGGCGCCGGCGTCCGACACATCCGTTTTCGTCTTTAACACATTGCTGTTTTTGATATCCGGCATGGTCGTCATGTTTATGGCGGCCGGTTTTTGCATGCTTGAAGTGGGGCTCGTTCGATCAAAGAACGCGGCAACGATCTGCCTGAAAAACATTGCGCTTTATTCTGTGGCTGGACTGATGGTCTATCTCGTTGGATATCAGCTGATCTACGGCATTGCGGAAGGCGGTTTTATCGCGCCGCTCGATCTGTTCTGGAGCGCTGATGAATCCGATCCTCTTGGCGTTGGGTATTCTGCAAATTCGGACTGGTATTTCCAGATGGTGTTCGTGGCGACGGCGGCTTCAATTGTTTCCGGCACGCTGGCCGAGCGCATTAAGCTGTTTCCATTCCTTATCTTCGTCGCCGTCCTGACGGGCTTCATTTATCCAATTCAGGCCGGTTGGGTGTGGGGCGCTGGCTGGCTGGACGGACGCTTCGACGATTTCGCCGGTTCGACGCTGGTTCATTCGACCGGTGGTTGGGCGGCGCTCGCTGGCGCGTTGGTGCTCGGCTCGCGAAGCGGAAAATATGAAGGCGGCCGGGTCCATCCCATGCCGGGGTCTTCGTTGCCGCTTGCAACACTCGGTACGTTCATTCTCTGGCTTGGTTGGTTCGGCTTTAATGGCGGCTCGCAACTGGCGCTTGGAACAATCGATGACGCCGCGTCTGTCGCAAAAATTTTCGTGAATACGAACATGGCCGCGTGCGGCGGCGTCATGACGACGATTATCCTGACGCAGGTTTTGTACAAGAAAGTCGATCTGACCATCGTCCTTAACGGCGCCATCGGCGGGCTCGTTTCCATCACCGCCGAGCCGCTTCAGCCGGCCATTTGGCAGGCGATCCTTATCGGCAGCGTCGGCGGCGTTATCGTCACACTTTCTGTCCCGCTGCTCGACAAGCTGAAAATAGACGATGTCGTCGGCGCGATCCCCGCGCATTTGTTCTGCGGCATCTGGGGCACGCTCATTGTGCCGCTCAGCAACAGCGGCGTCACAATATTCGGTCAATTGACGGGCGTTCTTGCGATCGGCGTTTTCGTTTTCTTTGTTAGCCTTGCTGTATGGTATGCGTTAAAATTAACCATGGGTCTCAGGGCGTCGGCTGACGATGAACGAATTGGGCTGGACAAAGCCGAGCTCGGGCTTGAAGCTTATCCGGAGTTTTCGCCTGGATAGTTGTTGAGGAGAGTTCCCGATTACGGAACGCATGTTGAAATTTACCTCGCTTGACCGCGAGACGCCTCCAAAGCGAAATCCCGGTGCGAGAGCTCGGGATTTCGACGAAATATACAAGGCGTTTGCAACTGACCACGCTGCCGCGCAATCGGCGCGCTGTTCGCAATGCGGCGTGCCGTTCTGCTCAAATCATTGCCCACTGGGCAACGATATCCCGGATTGGCTGAAACTTGTGGCGGAAGACCGTCTCGAAGAAGCCTACGCCGTTTCGTCAGCGACCAATAACATGCCCGAAGTATGCGGGCGTATCTGTCCGCAGGACCGATTGTGCGAAGGCGCCTGCGTGATCGAACAGTCCGGGCACGGAACGGTAACGATCGGCGCGGTTGAGCAATATATCACGGAGACGGCCTGGGAGAAGGGATGGATCAAGCCAATCGTTCCGCCGCAAGAACGCCCGCAGTCTGTCGGGATCATTGGCGCCGGACCGGCGGGTCTGGCGGCGGCCGAAGAATTGCGCCGGGAAGGCGTGCAGGTCACCGTTTATGACCGCTATGATCGCGTCGGCGGGCTCCTGCTTTACGGTATTCCAAACTTTAAGCTTGAAAAAAATGTCGTCTCGCGGCGCGCCAAATATCTGGAAGATAGCGGCGTAAAATTTGTTGTAAATTTTGAGGTCGGACGCGATGCTACGCTGGCCGAATTGTGCGCAGATCATAACGCGGTGCTGATCGCCACCGGCGTTTACAAGGCGCGC
>JAJFFU010000130.1 GCA_021776465.1 Parvularculaceae bacterium | reverse complement strand
TCCCATGAGGCGATGAAGCGCCGGTGCCATTCATTGAGTGTGCGCGCATAGTCCTGACCGAATTCCGCAACAGACTGCACCGTGAGGCCCGCTTTGTCGGACAGGTCTTTCAGGATCGCCGGGCTCGGCAGGAGACCGCCGGGAAAAACATAGCGCTGAATGAAATCCGTCGAACTTTGATAATTTTCGTAAAAGCGGTCCGCGATGGTGATGATTTGCAGGCCAGCGGCGCCGCCGGGATTGAGCGCATTGCGCACTTTGTTGAAATAGGCCGGCCAGTATTCCCTGCCAACCGCTTCAAACATCTCGATCGAAGCGATCTTGTCGAAACGCTCCTCGACATCGCGATAATCCTGCAGACGAAATGAGATGCGGTCCGAGAGCCCTTCTTCAAAGGCCCGCTTCTTTGCATATTCCAGTTGCGACGGCGACAGCGTCACGCCTGTTACAATTGCGCCGCGTTCTTTCGCGGCGTGCACGGCGAAGCCGCCCCATCCTGATCCAATCTCAAGGACGCTCTCGCCAGGTTTCAGGTCAATCGACTCTGCAAGCGTTCGGTATTTCATTTCCTGCGCCGCCGACAATCCGGCCTCCGGCGCCGTAAACCGCGCTGAAGAGTAGGTCATCGTCCGGTCGAGCCATTTCGCATAGAACGCATTGCCGAGATCATAGTGGGCCATGATATTGCGGCGTGACCCGGTCCGGGTATTTTTGTTCAGCGTGTGGCGCACATTGTTGAGCCAGTCTGTCAGGAACGACGCCTTGAATGCGTCCTGAACAAGATCTGCGTTGCGGGCGAAGATGTAGAGAACGCCAGCGAGGTCAGGTGTTTCCCATTGTCCGTCTGCGAAGCTTTCGTAAAAACCAATATCGCCGCCGAGGATTGCGCGCCGTGCAAATGCGAAGTCGCGCACGATGATCAACGCCTTTGTGTCGGTTTCCTCGTCCCCGGAAAATGTTAGGTGTCGTCCGTCAGGCAGCGAAAACGTTAGCGCGCCATAGCGAATGCGCGTCGCCAGTCGGCAGGTTTGGCGGAAAAAGAACGGCAGGCCTTCAAGGTTGATTGGCGATTGCGGCGTTTTCATTTCCACAGTCATATGCATCACCCAGCTTTCGCTTTTGCGTATCGGTCCAACGCGCGTCGGCGAGCCTCCCCATGATCTAAGATAGGCATCGGGTAGGTCTTTCCAAGGCTTACGCCGGCTTGTTGCAGCGCACGCTCCGGCGCTTCCCATGGCGCATGAACGTATTTTGCCGGTAAAGCTGCAAGTTCCGTGACAAATTCCCGGACATAGTTGCCATCGGGATCAAATTTCCGGCCTTGCGTCACCGGGTTGAAAATTCGGAAAAAGGGGGAGGCATCGGCGCCGCAACCGGCGACCCACTGCCAGCTGGCCGCGTTATTGGCGAGGTCGGCGTCAACGAGCGTCTCCCAGAACCAGGATTGGCCCGCTTGCCATGGAACGAGGAGGTCTTTGATCAGGAAGCTCGCGACGATCATCCGCACACGATTATGCATCCATCCCGTACGCCAAAGCTGGCGCATGCCGGCGTCAACAATCGGATAGCCGGTTAGACCGTGTTGCCACGCCCTTAGCCCTTCGGTGTCGTCGCGCCAGGCGAAGTCGGCAAATTCCTTGCGCAATGGCGCGTCCGGCAAGTCGCCATGGTGGAAAAGGAGATTGCAGGAAAACTCTCGCCACGCGATTTCCGATAGAAACTTCTCAGCGCCGCCGGGTGAAATAATGCCGGCATCGACGCGTTGGCGCGTTTCACGCCAGATCGTCAGGGGACTGATTTCACCGAAGGCAAGATGTGGGGAAAGGCGCGATGTAAAATCCTGGTCGGGGCGGTCGCGTCCATCCGTGTAGTGATCAACTGCGCCGGCAAGAAAATCGTATAGCCGCTTGTGCGCGCCATGTTCGCCGGGAGACCAGACAGACGCGATTTCCTTTGCCCAGTTCGGGGCAGTCGGTTGGAGGCGCCAGTCTGCGAGCGCGTCCGTATCGGGAAGTTGTTTTGGGCGCTTGAATTTTTGTATCGTCGGCGCTGGCGTGTCCCGGGCGGGCCCCGCCTTCTGCAACGCTCGCCAGAACGGCGTGAAGACTTTGAAATGGCCGCCGGCCTTCGTTTGAAGGTCCCAAGGCTCGCGCAGCAAATTGCCGTTATAGGAATGGACGCCGACACCTTTGGCGACAAGATCTGCTTTCAACGATTTATCAGCCTCGACATGAGCCGGGTAATAACGCCGGTTCCAATAAACAGCCTCTGCGCCAGTTTCAGCGATAAGCGATTGCAAGGTTTCAGCGGACGGCCCACGCCGAAGAATGAGGGGAGCACTCGCTTCGGCCAGCATTTCGCTGAGCGATTTCAGCGAGTGATGAAGCCACCAACGCGAGGCCGCGCCCGGCGCATGCGGCGCGTGTTCGTCCAGAATATAGACCGGCAGAACGACCGCGCCGCTCTTACAGGCGTGGAAAAGTGCCGGATTATCAGCGATCCGGAGATCGTTTCGAAGCCACACAAGGGCCAGGGAGCGGTGGGTGTTTTTGGTCATAAATCAATCATGTAGCAGCCGGGTAGACCGGATTAAGGATAACGGATAAAAGGTATTTGTCGTGTGTGGGGTGGGATTTATGAATTTGGGTGATTTAGTCGTGGCCGTTCAGGCGTTTGAAATGCCGATCATCGGTACATTAACGCCGGAGTTGGCGCTTTTCGCCTTGTCTGTGGCGTTTTTCGGGTTTTCAACAGCGATTTGCGCTCTGGCGGTCAAAGCCTCCAGCGGCGCGCGCGACGCCCGTGAGGATGCGCGGCTGATGATGCGCACCGTTCAGGACTACGCGGTAGAGGTTCGCCAACTTACCGCCAAGGCCGAACAAGCGGACTATTCCGGACAAGCCCACCAGGACACAGCTTCACATGAAGGACTGTCCGAACGCATTCAGGGGGTTCGTGTTGGTTCCCGCGCCGATACGGCGGAAGCAACTTTGTCCGATGATGACGCAGCGAACGCCGAAATGACAGAAGGCGAAGAGCCCGATGTTGACACCGTCGCGGTAAACGACGACGCCAATGCACGCCTTGCCGATGCGACGCGCGCGGCGACAGAACCGCGCTCGCTCCTGTCAGGCATGTTGCGCCGGCGTTAGCGCTTAAAGAATTTCTTTTAAGTAGGCTTTGAATTCGTCGCCGAATTCAGGGTTCTTCGCGCCAAGCGCAGCGTTGGCTTTCAGAAAGCCGAGCTTCGATCCGCAGTCGTAAATACCGCCATCGCAAATCACGGCGTGAAACGCTTGCGCGCCGTTGAGGCTGTTCATTGAATCTGTAAGCTGAATTTCGCCGCCGGCGCCGGCGCCCTGATTTTCCAGCAACGCAAAAATATCGGGCTGCAACACATAACGTCCGATGATGCGGAAGTTCGACGGGGCATCGGCAGGCGCCGGTTTTTCGACCATGCCGGTCATTTCGATGAGATTGTCCTTGCGCGCCTTCGGTGCAATGACGCCATATTTCGCGGTGTCTTCCTGCGGTACTTCTTCCACGGCGACGAGATTGCCGCCAACGGCTGAATAAGCGTCGACCATCTGGCGCAGGAAACCCGGACGGTGCGAAACGATTTCATCGGGCAGGGAGACGGCAAACGGTTCATCCCCGACAAGCTCGCGTGCACACCATACTGCATGGCCGAGACCAAGCGGCGCCTGTTGGCGCGTATAGGATACAGAGCCCGCCTTCGGGATGGTTTTTTCGATCTCTTTGAGGATCGCTGTCTTCGATTTCTGACGCAGCGTCGCTTCGAGCTCAAAGGCGTGATCGAAATAATCCTCGATCGCGCCCTTACCGCGACCGGTGACGAAAATGACCTGCTCGATGCCGGCGTCGCGAGCCTCATCGACAACATAGTCGATCAGCGGCCGGTCAACGACGGTCAGGAGTTCTTTCGGGATCGACTTGGTTGCGGGCAGAACACGGGTGCCGAGCCCGGCGACGGGAATGACGACTTTGCGGATCGGTTTCATGAGGCGAGCAAGCTCCCGGTCTGGTCAGAATTCGCCGCCTTATCGGCGGGCTGTTGCGCAAGATCAACCGCCCGGTGTTCGCAGCCGTTGATTTCGCCTTAATTCTTGGTCAATCCACCGAAAGACGCCAAAAAATGCCCCGTTAAAGCCTTTCATTAGACAGAAGCAGCCGCCATATATTGCTCGACAGGCAGGAGCTTTCGTCGCGCATTGATCATTTCATTAACCATATTGCCTAGACTAAGCGGCGCCGGACTGACGGCGCAAAGAACGAATGGCGGGAACCAGAATGGACGATAACCCCGATCGCAATGAAGAGCGGCGCAGTGATGCGCCCCTGATCCAGCCACAGCGGCAGGGTGTGCTCGCGGATTTGCGGTCGAGTTTCTTTGCCGGGATCGTGGTTGCTGCGCCGATCGGCATTACGATCGCGTTGATCTTCTGGTTCGTTACTGGCCCCATGGCGAAACTCGACGCTGTCGTCAAAAGGACAATCCCCGACCTTGGCGGCAACGCTGACACGATTGTGCAGGTTTTGCCGGGCGTCGGCGTTCTGATCGCCGTTTTCGGCCTGATCATTCTCGGCACGCTGGCGAAAAACTTTATTGGCCGCTCGTTCATTCGCGTCGGCGAACGGCTTGTCGATTCCGTACCGGTGGTGCGCAATCTTTATCGCTTTTTCAAAAATGTTTTTGAAACAGCGCTGCAGCAGTCTGACCGTTCGTTCAAACAAGTCGCGCTTATAGAATACCCGCGCAAAGGCGCATGGGTGATGGCGTTTGTTGTCGGCGACGGCAAAGGCGAGGTCGCTGCAAAACTCGCCGATCAAGGGACGGGATTAACAGTGCTGTTTGTGCCGACCGTGCCGAACCCGACATCCGGCTTTCTGCTGTTCCTGCCGCAAGAAGATATCCGCATCCTGTCGATGAGCGTCGAAGACGCGGCCAAAGTCGTCTTCTCTCTTGGTCTCGTCGTGCCGGAATTTTCCGACCCCGATAAAGCCGTCGAAGCGCTGAACGACGTCGTCGAAACAATGAAAACCGAAAAACCGAAACGTCGGTTGTTTTCTATGGGCGGGAAGTGATCAACCCGCGCTTAAAAGCTTCACCGCATCATCACGGCTAAAGAGATAGAGCAGGGTGCGCAGTGCTTCGCCGCGGGGCGTTTTCAGTTCCGGGTCTTTTTCAACAATCATTTTTGCATCGTCGCGGGCCGCTGCAAGTAATTCTCCGTGGGCGACGACGTCGGCGAGGCGGAAGCGCGGGAAACCCGATTGCGCTGCGCCTAATACGTCGCCGGCGCCGCGCAGGCGTAAATCCTCCTCGGCGATCAAGAACCCATCTTCGGTTTCGCGCAGGATCTTGATGCGCGCTTCTGCGGTTTCGCCGAGGGGCGCCTTGTAGAGCAGTATGCAGCTTGACGGTTTTTCGCCGCGGCCAACGCGCCCGCGCAATTGATGCAATTGCGCAAGGCCGAACCGCTCAGCATGTTCGACGATCATGATGGTGGCGTTGGGCGCGTTGACGCCGACTTCGATCACCGTGGTTGCGATCAACACCGCAATTTCGCCGCGGTGGAAGCGTTCCATGACGCGATCTTTGTCGCTTGCGGTCATGCGCCCATGAACGAGCCCGACCTTGTCGCCGAATACAGCTTTCAGGCTCTCGAACCGATCTTCCGCGGCGGTGAGATCGAGCAACTCGGATTCTTCAACGAGCGGGCAGACCCAATAGGCCTGATCGCCCTTGTCGGCGGCCCGTTTTACCGCGGCGATGACATCGTCGAGACGGGCCAACGGCGCAGCGCGCGTGTCGATGGGTCGGCGGCCGGGTGGTTTCTCCGTGATCTGACTGACGTCCATATCGCCATAAGCGGTAAGCGCCAACGTTCGCGGAATGGGTGTCGCGGTCATTACGAGAAGATCGGGCCGGGGCCCTTTCTGTGTGAGCGCAATCCGCTGATGCACGCCGAAGCGATGTTGCTCGTCAATGACGACAAGCGCGAGATCCCTGAACGCAACGTCCTCTTGAAAAACGGCATGGGTGCCAACAAGGATATCCACGTCGCCAGCGGCGATCGCGTCAAGTTTTGCTTGTCGCGCCGCGCCTTTGTCGCGTCCGGTCAAGATATCCATCTTGATATTGGCGACATCTAAATATGGCGCCAGCGATTCAAGGTGCTGGCGCGCGAGGATTTCCGTCGGCGCCATGATTGCTGCTTGCGCGCCGGCTTCGACGGCGGCGAGCGCGGCGAAGAATGCAACAATTGTTTTGCCAGACCCGACATCGCCCTGAAGCAGGCGCACCATGCGTTCGTCCGAAGCCATATCGTCGAGGATCTCTGCAAGTGCGTGGCGCTGGCCATCGGTCATGGCGAAAGGGAGCGCTTTGGCGACTGCCGCGCGCTTTGCGCCATCGCCTTTGATCGCGCGCCCGCGCGATTTTACGCGTGCGCGGCGAATTAAAATGAGGGCCAGCTGATTGGCCAGCAATTCGTCATAGGCGAGACGCTGGCGCGCCGGCGCCTTGAGCGAAATATCGTCGATGGTCGCCGGTGAATGAAGCGCTTGCAACGCATCGTTCCAACCCGCCCAGGCCTGTTGTTTAAGATAGCCGGCGTCCTGCCATTCAGACAAAACCGGCGCGCGTTTCAATGCTTCAGTAACAGCCTTGCGCATGACATTGGCGGTAAGGCCCGCCGTCAGCGGATAGACCGGCTCAAAAAGCGGAAATGCGTCGGGCGCATCCGGGTCGATCATATAATCCGGGTGCGCCATCTGGCGCGCGCCGTTATAGTCTTCGATCTTGCCGCTGATGAGCCGCGTCGATCCTTCAGGCAGAATTTTTTGCAAATAGTCTGCGCGGGCGCGGAAGAAGACCAGCGTTATAAAGCCGCTATCGTCGGAACAGATCACCTTGTAGGGGAGGCGCTTTCCTTTTGGCGGTGCGTCGTGGCGGTCGACGACAATTTTCAGGGTCAGGATTTTTCCCGCCGGCGCGTCGGCGACCAGCGGCTGAAACGATCTGTCGATGACGCTGATGGGCGCCGTCAAGGTGAGATCAACGACGCGCGGCCCGCCGGCCCGTGTGATTAACGTCGCGAGTTTCGGCCCGACGCCAGCGAGCGCCGTAATATCAGCGAAGAGCGGATTGAGAATGGCGGGACGCATTGGCGCCGTCAGGTAACCTTCGCCTGTAAATCCTTGGCGGAGGTCGTGTGCTGGAATTTCAGTTTTTTATCGGGAAAGACATAATGAAATGCGCCGTGAGACATCAATGCGGCCTCGTGAAACCCTGACAGGATCAGTTTCAGCTTGCCGGCATAATGCGCCATGTCGCCAATACAGAAAATGCCGGGCGTCGAGCTTTCAAATTTTTCCGTATCAACGGCGATGCGATTTTCTTCAAGATGTAATCCGAAATCCGCGATCGGCCCGAGCTTCATTGTGAGGCCGTAAAACGCAAGCATGGTGTCGCACGGGACATCAAGTTTTTCGCCGTCTTTCGTTTCCGTTTCTACAGCCTCAATTTGCCCGTCGTCGCCTTTCAGGCCCTTGATCTGCGCGATGTGCAAGTCGATCTTGCCCGTATCGACCAGCGCCTGCATTTTTTCAACACTGTCGGGCGCGGCGCGAAAATCCGGACGCCGATGGATGAGCGTGATTTTTTTTGCGATCGGTTCAAGGTTCAACGTCCAATCTAGGGCGGAGTCGCCGCCGCCGGCGATCACGATGGTCTTGTCACGGAATTTTTCGCGTTCGCGCACCGCAAAGTAAACCGATGATCCTTCATAGTCGTCAACGCCCGGGATCGGTGGTTTTTTCGGCTGGAAAGATCCGCCGCCTGCTGCGATGCAAATGACCGGCGCTTCGATGGATGTTCCCATGTCGGTCTGTATGCGCCATTTTCCCGCATCCGTTTTCTCGACGCCGACAGCCATTTCATTGAGGTGAAATTCGGCGCCGAACGGTTCGATCTGATCGAGGAGTTGGCGCGTAAGCTGTTCGCCGGAGATCGACTTGATGGCGGGAATGTCGAGGATCGGTTTTTCGGGGTATAGTTCGATGCATTGGCCGCCCGGATGGTCGAGAATGTCGATCAGTCGGGCCTTGATCCCCAGCAGGCCCAATTCAAAGACGGCGAATAG
>JAJFFU010000129.1 GCA_021776465.1 Parvularculaceae bacterium | reverse complement strand
TCGGAATCGTCGATGAACACTTGCGAAAAGCGATAGCGCAGCGTCACGGATGAGCCGTCGCCGCGTAGGCGATAAAGATAAGGGCTCGCCGCATAGGAATGAACATTCGCCTGTTGCGAGCGGGCCGAGTTGATGTTGCTGGCAAAGCGCGCATTGTCACCGACAAGCTGGCGTGATGTCTGGCCCGAAACATCAAAATAAAGCCAGTTCTCGGCAATCGTCGCCGTGCCGACCCCGGCAATGTTCTGGCTGACATTAAAGTCTTCGCTGTCGATCAGATAAGACAGATCAAGATCGCCAATGATCAATCCCGTGAAGCGGTTGGTGCTGGTGATCGCACCGCCGGAAAAGACCGTTGATGCGATAAATTCATCTTCCTCAAAGCCATCCGGCGCAAGGCGGATATTATCCGAATAGGCGACACGGCCGGCGACGCTTGCGGCGTAACCGAAATAGTCCGTCTGCAACCTGAGCGGCGGGTCTGCATTTATCCCTTGCGCGAAGGCAAAGTTGCAGAGCGCGCCGACGCTGACGCCGGCGCACAAGGCGGTCGCGAGGCCGCCGCGTGAATATCGTTTAAGGATCCCCATTACCCGTTTCCTTTTCGGTGTGCTTGTCAGCACCGTTTTCATCGTTTCGTCCGTAATAGTCGTAAGAGCTGTAGCTCGATCCCGTTGCGCCAATCAGGCACCGGTTTAAAACGAGACTCACATTTGGATTGACGTCGAGCAATTCATCGAGCGCTGCGGCGATGGCTGGTTCGGGCGTTTCGTTCGCCTCGACCACGAAAATCACCTCGTCCACATATTTCGCGAGCACGACAGCGTCCGTCATGGCGAGCGCCGGCGGCGCATCAATAAAGACAAGGCCGTCGCGATTGGCCGTGGAAATTTCGGTCAGCAATTGCTGGCACGCTTCGCCGGCGAATAATTCCGCCGTCCGGTCACGCGAATGGCCTTCACCGAGGATTGTCAGCGGCCCGTCTTTGGCCTTGTGCGCAAGGCTTTCCCATGGTGTTTTGTCTGTCAGGCAATCCGTTAAGCCGGCGCCGCGATCAAGACCGAACCGGGAGCGAACTTTCGGGCGCGGAATATCGGCGTCGATCAGAACTGTTTCGACAAGATCTTCGAGCGCCAGGCTGAGCGCCAGATTAACGGCGCAAAAGGTTTTGCCCTCGCCGGCTTGCGTCGATGTTACAAGCACAAGGTTTCGCTGACGGCCGGGCATGCGAAAGGCTTGCCTGTCCCCCGCCGCGCGCAAAAATCCGAGCCGGCGCAACAGGCGGCGTTTTACGGCGCGCAATTCCATGGCGAGCGGGCTTGCAAGATTGGCCGGATTGAAGTGGCCGAGTTCATCCATCCGTTCAAAGTCGATATCAAACGATTGCGGTTTAACCTGCCGCGATTTTTCGGCGGCGGGCTTTGTCTTTTCTTTTTTTCGTTTTTTGCGGGCGAGCGCATCAAGGGGGCTCGCAGCTTTTTCGACTACGTTCATCATGCCGCCTCGATTATTTGATTTGTTGTTTGATAAGGCGCCCGCGCTTCTTCATCGAGCGTAGCCGGCAAGCGTCCGACGGAGAGATAGGTATAGAGAACACCCACCACCAAGAGCGCTGCGCCGGCGCCGGCAAGACGCAATACATCGCGGCGGCGCGTTGAACGCACCTCCGCGGACGCCATTTCAGTGAAGGCGCCGAGCACCGGCAAGCCGAACGCTTTTTCAAGTTCTTCGGACTGCGTATAGGTGCGGTCGATCAAATTAATCAGGACGCCAACGGCGACACCGGCGACAAGCGCCGCAAAAATCGACGTATAGATCAGCAATTGCCGTGGCGGCGCCGATGGCTTGATGGCGCGCTCGGGCCGTTCAAAGACCTGATACTCAACGCCGCGGCCGCCCGGACCGAGATTTTGGGTCAGTTGCAGACGATCACGGCGCTGCAGAAGGTCTTCATACGTCCCTTTGGTCGTCTCATATTGCCGTTCGATTTGTTTCAGTTCCGCAATCACCGCCGGCGCCTGTCCCGCCGCGACGATCAGCGCTTCCAGTTCGTCACGTTGCGTCTGTTCGCGCGCCTCAAGGGCGGCGACAGAATTTCGGGTGACGCGCAGTTCCGATTGGAGGCGGACAAATTCCGGGTTTGTCGCCAAGGAACCGCTGTTATTTTCCAGCTCGTTGATGCGCGCCGTGACGCCGCGAATATCGGGATGGGTGTCTTGATATTTGCTGCGCAGCGCCGCGAGTTCCACGCGCAACCGCTCAATTTCACCACCCGAGGCGCCGCGCGGCGTCGCCGAGAGAAGGTTTTCAAGGGTCAGTATCCGTCCGCGCGTATCGTTAATCTGGTCGGCGGTGCGCGCGATATCGTTTTCCTTCTGGCCAAGACGTCGATCGACGCCTTCCGTTGCAGCCAGTTCAACGGCGTGTTCACCGCGAAACTCAGCAACGCGCAATTCGTTGGCGCTGAGGCGTTCTTCGAACTCCTCGATCTGCAATTCGAGCTGGCGACGCGCCGCGCCGGTCTCTGAAAGGCTGGCGCCGATATCTTGCTCGATCAGCAGGTTCAAGACCGCATCAGTAACGCGCCGGGCGACATTCGGATCGCCATGGGCATAGCTGATGATGAAATACATATCGCGCGGGCTTTCGATCTTGATCTTTCCCGCAACGCCGTTGACGAGCCCTTGCATAGCGGCGCGATGTTCAACATCGTTTGACGCCTCAATCGTACGATCCAGCCCCGAGCGATAGATGATCTCCTCAACATTGGGGCGGGCGAGAAGCTGCAGGCGCATCACGTCAACGCGGTCTGCGTAATCGGGATTAGCGACAACGTCACCCAACACCGGCTGCAGAACCGTTTCGGTTTGCACAAAGACCTGCGCGCGGGACTCATAAAGGTCCGGCAACAACCATACGCCAAACCAGCCGGCGAGCGCGGCAATCCACGCAGCGATCACCACCGTCCAGCGGCGGCGCCACAATCCGTTCAAATGACGGATCAGCGGCGCCGGCAGGTCTTCCACTCTGATAAAGTTACGCACCATACTACTTGTTCCGCCTACCGATCGCCTAAAACGCGCTCTCAGGCACGAGAATAACGTCGCCCGGCAGCACTGGCACATTGGCCGAGATGTTGCCTTTGCGCAGAAGATCATCGAGCCGCACGCGGTATGATTTTTTGTCGGCGCCCTTGCCGCGAATGAGCACGGCGCGATTACCGGCGGCAAATTCCGTCAGCCCGCCGACAGCAACCATCACGTCAAGCACGGTCATGCCGGTCTGATATGGCAGGGCGATCGGCTGTTGCGCTTCACCGAGAACGCGCACCTGCTGATCGAATGTCGAGGAGAAATTCGACACGATCACGGTGACTTCCGGGCTTTTGACATATTCGATAAGCGCGGCTTCGAGATCGCGCGACAATGTTGACGGCGTCTTGCCTGACGCCACCATGTCTTCGACAAGCGGCGTTGAGATGCGCCCGTCCGGACGAACAGTGACGTTGGTGGAAAGCTCCGGCGCGCGCCAGACAAAAATTTCAAGTTGGTCGAGCGGGCCGATTAAGTAATCGGGCGAGGCCTCTGTCGCGTTCGTCGCCGTCGTCGGCGCCGCCGCCAGCTTTTCACCGCCGATTGAAGAGCACGCGCTCAGTAAAATCGCTGCGACACCGACAATCGTTACTCTGCTAATTTCGACAAGCTTCGTCATGGTTAATTTCCTGTCCTGTCCAGAATTGCGCCACTACCGACGGTTTGACGGTAAAAGCGCGCATTCAACCTGTTGTTTCCGCAATTTCTTTGCCATGCCCGCCGAGACGCTGCGATTGACTGTTTCGGCGCAATGGAAGGCGAGTAAATTCATGCACTTGCGGCGTTTGCTACGATGCGCCGGCGCGCTGTTGACGGAAAAGCGATGATTCAAAAACGCGAATCGCCAGCCGCGGCAATTCACCGGCTGCCGAGACCGAACAGGGCGACGCGAACCGTTAACAAAACGATCGCAACATCCATAAGCGGCGTATAACGCGAAATATAAAAAAGATCGTAACGAAGCTTCTCGCGGGCCCCGGCGACCGAGGCGGCGTATTCATATTTTACCTGCGCCCAACCGGTAATACCGGGTTTGATGAGATGACGGCGATTATAATGCGGGATCTCGTTTTCAAGTGTTGCGACAAATTCCGGACGCTCCGGGCGCGGACCGACGAAGCTCATGTCGCCGCGCAAAACGTTAACGCTTTGCGGAATTTCATCGATGCGTAAACGCCGTATGACATGACCGACGCGGGTGATGCGGTGATCGGCGAAGCTCGCATATTGCGCGCCGCCGGGTTCGGCGTCCCGCACCATGGAGCGAAATTTCAAGACATTGAATTCAGCGCCGGCGCGACCAACGCGCTTCTGGCGGTAAAGAATGGGCCCGGCGCTGTCGAGGCGAATAGCGATTGCCGTGGCGGCGATAAGCGGCGCCAGAAAAATCAGCAGTGTGACACTGAAGATAATGTCGAGCACGCGCTTTACTGTCGCCCCGGCCCGGCTGTTAATTGCAGCGGCTGCCAGTTCGATTTCAGTTTCATTAATGCCGTCAAGGCTGAGGCGCTCATCGTCACGCGGCTGCTTCGCGCTCCGCGCGCCGGCCGTCGGCGCATCGGAACCGGGCGCCAGGCGCGCGTCGTCGGTTTCAAGATAAACCGACCGCAGAATATGCGCACTGGCGGCCACAACAAAGGCGATGGACGCCGCGCCCAGATAAATTAACATGTTCCCGCCGACCCGGTCTCAAATTGCCCGCGATCTCAAACGGAACGCAGCCGCGTTATGCGGCAGCCTCCGGATCGCAACGGTTCAGCAAGCAGGAACCATGCCTAACGGAATTTTAATGATGGAAGTCGCGAGATTTATTTTCGGAACGAATTCAAGGCAGTCAACTGAATCGACAGATCCTAAAACAGGAATACCGCCAAGATCGCGCACCACATGGCCGCCGAAGAGGCTGACCAGATGAGCCAGCAAACCGGGGCCGGCAATCGTTCGGCGCCGTTCGTCGCTTCAAGCGCTGAAGAAAGTTCGCCGTGTGTTGCTGTCGTTGCCATAAGCCTTCGCTACGCCGATCGCATCAACAATTTCTTAACACGCATTGACGGAATCGGCCCGCCCTGATCGTTAACGTCTTTGATCGATAATGCGCCTGCTAATAACCAACGAATACGGCCGGCGATGCGCATCCTGCTTTTTTCAACATTGTACCCGAACGCCGCGGCGCCGACACATGGCGTGTTCGTTGAGAATCGTCTGCGCGCCTATCTCGAAAAATACGATGCGGATGTCCGCGTTGTTGCACCGGTGCCGTGGTTTCCGTTCACGCAAAATATGTTCGGCCATTACGCCAGGTTCGCGCAGGCGCCGGAAGAGGAAACCCGCGCTGGCGTGACGGTTTATCATCCGCGTTATTTCCTGACCCCAAAAATCGGCATGGGCCGGGCGCCATTCGCCCTTGCCGACTGCCTGCGCCGAACGCTCTCCGAACTGGAAGACGAAGGCTGGACGCCGGATCTGATCGACGCACATTATCTTTATCCCGACGGCGTTGCCGCCGCAGCGGTCGCGCGTGAACGGAATATTCCGCTGGCCCTGACGGCGCGGGGAACGGACGTCAATCTCATTCCTGATTACCCGGCGCCGCGCGCGCGCATTTTGGACGCCGTTGTCGGCGCCGACGCCGTTATCACGGTTGCCGATGCGTTGAAAAAACGGCTTGTCGAACTGGGGGCGCCAGCGAAAAAAATTACGACCCTGCGCAACGGCGTCGACCTTGAACGGTTTCGCCCGCTCGAGCGTGAAGAGATCCGCCGCATCATGGGTCTTTCCGGGACAATTATCGCCAGCGTCGGCCATCTGATCGAACGCAAAGGGCATCACCTCGTGATCGACGCCCTCGCGGATATTCCGGACACGACCTTGCTTATTGCCGGCGACGGCGAAGACGAACGCGCCCTCAAAGCACAGGCAAAGCAATTGGGCCTCAGTGAGCGCATTCGGTTTCTCGGCGCCGTGCCCCATGGCGACCTTGTCGACATTTATAATGCGTCGGACGCGCTGGTGCTGGCGTCATCGCGTGAAGGCTGGCCCAATGTGCTCTTGGAAGCGATGGCTTGCGGCACGCCCTGTATCGCGACGAACGTCTGGGGCAATGCGGAAGTCATCAGTTCGCCCGCCGCTGGCGCCCTCATTCCGGAACGTAACGCCAGCGCGATCGCCAAGGCTGTAAAGAGGGTGATCGCCGCGCCGCCGGACCGGGCCGCTGTGCGAAGTCACGCCGAAGCGCATTCCTGGAATGAAACAGTTTACGGCATGCATGGCATTTTTTCCGAGCTGACGGGGAAAGCCAAACGCGGACGGCGCGTCGCCGCATCGCCGATCCAAACGAATGATCAGGGCCGGCCGAAGCTCATCGTCACCGTTGATACGGAAGAAATTTTCGACTGGAGTGATTTTTCGACCGGCGAATTTCAATTGGCCGCGCCCGGCGACATTGATTCCTTTCAATCGCTTTGCGAACGAGCCGGTGTGAAACCGCTGTATTTCATGACATACCCGCTGCTCAAATCCACAGATGTCGCCTGTTATTATTGGGCCAAGGCCGATCGTGGGCACGCAGATTGCGGCTTGCACATGCATCCCTGGGTGACACCGCCGGACGATGCGGCAACCGGGGAATATTACTCCTACCAAAAGAATTATTCGGCGGCGGTGCGCCGCGATAAAAAACACGCGCTTGCCAATGCCTATAAGTCGGTTTTCGGGCGCCGTGCGACCGCGCACCGCGCCGGCCGCTATGGTGTCGCCCGCGACAGCTATCCGTTGCTGGCGGAAATTGGCGTGCGGTATGATTTCAGCCCGAGCGCCGGGTTCGACTTTTCATCATCCGGCGGCGCGGACTTTACGGGATATTCCAACCATCCTTTTCGGATTATCACGCCGGGCGGATCGATCGATGTGTCGCCTGTGTCCGGCGCGCGCGCCATCCGCCACACGCAACAATTTCTGTCGCAGGAAAGAGCAGCGCCAGGGTTCGCTGCGCCGCGACGGCGCCCCTTTACCGAACCGGCGCGATTGACGCCGGAAAGCACCAGCCTTGATACATTGATGGCGCTGACCCGGCGATTGATCGCCGACAAAACGCCCGTGCTGACATTTACGCTTCATTCAACAAGCTTAACAAAAGGCGCCAATTCTTATGCGCCCGACGCAGCCGGCGTCGACCGTATAATGACGGTCACCCGTGACTACCTCTCATGGTTTCAAAACAGAGTTGGCGGCGACGTGATTTCGCTGGACGAACTCGCTGCACTTTATAACGACCGCAAAGACATCGCCGCTTAACGCCCCCTTAAGCATGAGCCCGGTAATTTTTGCCGGGTAATTTGCGAAAGAACATGCGTCATGGCGCCAGATGATTATTTCCGTGTCATTTTTGGACTCGTTGCTGTTATCGGTCTGATCGGTATTGCAGCATTGATCGCTCGCAAAGCGGGCGTGGTTTCACTGCCGACAAGCGTTGGCCGAAAGCGTCGCCTCGCCATCAGCGAAACGCTGCCGCTGGATGCGCGCCGGCGTTTGCTCATTGTGCGCTGCGACGACCGCGAACATCTGATCATTCTCGGCGCCCAGTCGGAAACAATTGTCGACAGCGGGTTCGATGCAAAGATCATCGAGGAAGATAGCGGCGCGCCAGGACGCAATCCGTTTGCGGAACTGCGAAACGCATTCAACAAAACCAAACCCGGCCTTGAGGAAAAAGACCGGGACGCTGCGTGAAGCAGCTCCTTCATATATTCTTCGCGGTGTTTATCGCATCGCTGATCCTCAGCGCTGACGTTGCAGCGCAATCGATCACGGTCGATATGGGCGGCGAAAGCGGCGGCCTGTCCGCGCGCATCGTTCAGCTTGTTATCCTGACGACCATCCTGTCGCTGGCGCCGTCAATCCTCATCATGATGACGAGTTTCATTCGCATCGTGATCGTGTTGTCGCTCTTGCGCATGGCCATCGGCGTACAGCAGAGCCCGCCAAACGCCGTCATCATATCCCTTGCGCTGTTCCTGACGGCGTTCATCATGGCCCCGACTTTCGGCGAGGCGTATAACGCCGGCGTCAAACCGTTCATGGCCGAAGAAATTACAATCGAGGAGGCGTTTCCAAAAACCGCCGCTCCGGTAAAGACATTCATGTTGTCGCAAGTCCGCGAAAAGGATCTTGGCTTGTTCTTCGACATGGCCGAGGTCGAACCGGAAAGCCCGGAGGCGACGCCGCTCCATGTGCTGGTCCCCGCCTTCATGATTTCTGAACTCAGGCGCGCCTTCGAAATCGGCTTCCTGATCTTCATTCCGTTCCTGATTATCGACATGGTGATTTCATCGATCCTGATGGCTATGGGCATGTTGATGTTGCCGCCGATCGTGATTTCATTGCCATTCAAACTGATATTCTTCGTCCTTATTGATGGCTGGCGTCTGCTCGCGGGCAGCCTTGTCGAGAGTTTTGCGACCGGGCCGCCGGTCTAAAGCCTCGACGCGTCGCGCCTGAATTGGCTATACGGTTTGGCTATACGGTGCATTCATCATTCGCCGCCGCTGATTTCCCCGCGGCCCCGCCAGACAGGACCTATGGCCATGAAAAAAGCTGACGATTGTACAACCATGGACGATGTGCGCGCGGAGATCGATCGTGTCGACCGCGCCCTTGTCGATCTCCTGGCCGAACGTTGGAGTTACGTGGACCGCGCCTGGGTGTTCAAGCGGTCGCCGGACGAAGCATCGGTGCCGTGGCGCAATCGGGACGTCATCGAAAAAGTAAAAACGCGCGCCGGCGAAACGGCAATGCCAGCGGAGATGGCCGAAGCGCTGTGGCGCATGATTATTGGCTGGGGCATCCAGTATGAAGAAGAACGCCTCAAAGAGAAGTAGCGCCGCACTGCGCAAAACTGTTCTGCCAACGGCGGCGCCGGTTTATACTGCCCGCCATGTCCAACACATCCGGCAAAACCGATATCAATCCGGCGATCGGCGCCATGATGCGACAGGCGCGCGATTTTCTGGCGCATGAACATTCCCTGTTTGCATCGCTTAACATCGAGCCGCTCCTGATCGGCCGCGGCAAAACGAGTTTCGGCGTCGATTTGCCAGCAGCATTCGCCGGGCCTGACGGTAAGGTGCACGGAACGCTCTTTACGATCATTCTTGATTCCATTCTCGGCATCACGGTCTTTACCGCGCTTGAACAATTAACGCCGATCGCCACGGTCAATTTGCGAACGGACTATATTGGCGCGGCGGATGCCGGGGCCCGCGCGGTCTGTACCGCAGCGTGCATCGATGTCTCGGGCGAAATCGCGCGCGTAAGCGGTGAACTTCGCCTTGAGCGCGACAATGCGTTGCTGGCGGTTGCATCGGGCGCCTTCATGGTTGGCACACGCGGACCGGCTGCGGGGTCGCGATTATGAGCAATGCCCGCGACGCCCTTCTCGCCTCGCCGATCGCCCAATGGCTCGGCGCATCGGTCGATGACGATGGTATTTTTCACCTTAGCTTTCACGAGCACCATATCGGCAACCCGGCGATCCGCGCGATCCATGGCGGCGTTGTTGAAGCATTTCTGGAATTTGCGGCGCAATGCGTTCTGGCGACGGCAAGCGGCGCCGACACCGTTCCGCAAACGGTCAATGCCGATGTCGATTATCTCCGCTCAAGCCGCGCTGAAGATATGTATGGACGGGCGCGCATTATACGGCTTGGCCGGCGCGTCGCTTTTGTCGAGGCGCAAGCCTGGCAACAGGACGAGGAAACACCCGTTGCCGTAGCGCGGTTTCGGCTGCGGGCGTGACTTAAAGCAAACGGCGCTTACGCAGCGCAAGTGACGCAACGGGCGATCGTCGGATCGATCTCAAGGCGCGCCCTCGCGATTTCCTCACCGCATTCTGCGCAGTAACCGAATTCGCTTTCGTTGATGCGCACAAGCGCTACATCTATTTTTTTAAGCTCCGCATTTCGTCGTGCTTCCTGCGCGTTCTGCATTGCCTGTTGTTGCAGCGCGTCCTGGCGCGACAGGCGCCCGACCGATTGCTGGTCAAGCTCGACAGGTTTGCGCTTTTCGGCGCTGGCGCCAGAATCTGTTCGCAATTCGTCCTGTCGCTTCAACAGCAGGTCTCGAAAATAGGCGATATCGGCATCCTTCATGTGCGGTAATTTTCTTTGAGATAGCGGCGGATTTCCGCCGCACCGGAAATCGAGGCGCCAGTATTGGGATCGCTCAGTGTCGGGACACCGCTTATCGGCCGCCAAAGATACTCAATCTCCATGGAGCAAAGCCGTTCCTTGACGAGACGAGCGCGCGGGTCACGTTCGGCCCCGGTAAATTCCAATGGTTTTTCTGGCGCGCGGGATTTTATCGTGATCGTGCCCGCCATGAGCCGGGCAAGCACGCCGAATTGCGAAGAAAGGAGATCGATCGGCCCGGTCCACTGCATAAACGGCCGGGCGCCGCCGTAAGTCTTGATCAGATAGCGTGAGATGTTGGCGCTTTCATACATTTTTTCATCTGTATTCGGATCGATGAGATAGGGAAACTGCGCCTTGCCGCCAAGCTCGACGACCGCTGGACGAAACCGCTTGCCGCCTTTCGGACAGGGGCGCACGAGAACAGCGACCCCCGCTTCGGAAACCGCTTCGCGCGCGATGCGGCAAAACGGACAGCCCTCAAACTCGTAAAGAACCGGCGGCGTCGCGGCAATGGCGGGCGCGCCGGGCGCGCCGGCGCCGAAACGGAGAACGGATGCAACGAAAGACGTCGCAAGATTGATTGGATAAAAGATAGCGTCCACGGGCGTCGGTTCCCTGCTCTGCATTTTCCGCAACCATACTCACGAGTCATTCCGGGATATGCGAAACATGAACCCGGAATCCATAGCCGATGACTTCGTCGTTGCGCCTAATCAGAAATGCGGCGCCATGGATTCCGGGTTCGCATCTACGATGCGCCCCGGAATGACAACGTCACCCCTGTTTTTCCCAGCGGCCTTCAGGCGACTGTTTCCAGTATGTGGCGGCGCACCCAACGTCTTTTACGGCAGTCCAGAATGTTCGCGCATCGGCGACCGCCTCGTCATCGCGCCCGTCGAAAATCATGACGCAGCGATCAAGACCGTTAAGGGCGCCAGCATCAGCTGCGGCGCCGTCAACGAGAAACAAAATTTGCGGATCGTTCGGCGTCGCGTTGCCATCTGTAATCCAGATCGGTTGACCGGCGCCATCATCGCCCGCCGCATGGGGCAGAAAACTCTCGTCGCGATAAGTCCACAGATGCGCGTCAATCCGCTCGGCACGCTCGCGCGATCCGGCGCGCACGACAGCCCGCCAATCGCGCTCCAACGTTTTTTCCAACAGCCCCGGCAATACGTCCTCAAGGGACGCACGCTCAAGGTGATAGAAAAGAACTTCGGTCACTCGCCGAGCGCCGCCCGCAGGGCTTCCACGCGCTTGCGGTTCACCCCGCCATCGCCATGGCCGACGCGCGAAGCGGAACGCACATGGACAGCGGCCTCGCCTCTGCGAAACTCAACGTCGTCGATAAAGCCAAATGTTTTCGACGCGAATGTCGACGACAGGTAATTCTCATCGATGTGGGTAACATCGCCGCCCGCCGCCGATATGGCGTTCGGAATTTTTTCCCACGCTGCCGACGGCAGCGGATCAATACGGTGCTTTTCATCAGCATGGTTCTCGCTGACAACACAGTTGGGCGATGACGGACACGGCGCCAGCGCCCCGTCGATGACGCCGGGCGCCGCTCCGTTTTGAGATTTCTGGCCAAGAAAAAAGAGCGCGCCGGAAATCATCATCCCGATGGCGAAGGCGCCGAGTAAAATGCCAAAAGCCATTTTCACCGCCTATTCGAAATTCTTGGCGATGAATTCATCAAGCAGTGCAACACCGTATCCGGCGCCGCCTTTCGGGCAGGTCGGTTTTTCCTTCGCGTTCCAGGCCATGCCGGCGATGTCGAGATGCGCCCAGGAAACGCCATCTTTGATAAACTTTCCGAGAAACGCCGCCGCTGTCGATGAGCCGCCGCCCTTGCCGCCAATATTCTGCATATCCGCGATTTCGGATTTGATCATCTCGTCATGGTTTTTGGTCAGCGGCATGCGCCAAAGTTTGTCGCCTGTCGCGGCGCCGGCGGCATCGAGTTGCTTGGCGAGCTTGTCATCCTTCGTAAATATGCCGCCGAATTCATGGGCGAGGGAAACGATGATGGCGCCGGTTAGCGTCGCGAGATCGATGACAGTTTTCGCCTTGTAGGTTTCCTGCGCCCACCACAGCGCATCGGCGAGAACGAGCCGGCCTTCGGCGTCGGTATTCAAAACCTCAATCGTTTGACCGGACATGGACGTTACGACGTCGCCCGGTCGCTGCGCATTGCCGTCTGGCATGTTTTCAACGAGCCCGACAATGCCAACAACATTGGCTTTCGCCTTGCGTCCGGCGATGGCGGCCATGGCGCCCGTTACTGCGCCGGCGCCGCCCATGTCCCATTTCATGTCTTCCATACCCGGCGCCGGTTTCAACGAGATGCCGCCAGTGTCGAACGTAACGCCCTTGCCGACAAAGACGACCGGCGCATCGGCTTTTTTGCCGCCCATCCACTCCATCGCCACGAGTTTGGAATCGCGCACCGAGCCTTGCCCGACGCCGAGGAGCGATCCCATGCCGAGCTTTTTCATCTCGGCCTCGCCAAGCACCTTCACTTTAAGCCCAAGGTCAGCGAGTTTCTGGCAACGCTTTGCAAATTCATCCGGATAAAGAATATTTGCGGGTTCGGAAACGAGATCGCGCGTCAGGAATACGCCATCGCCCTGTTTGTCGAGCGGCGCATATTCGGTTTTCGCATCTTTCGACGGCGTGTTAACGGCAATTTTTGTCAGCGTCGGCTTGTCGCTTTTTTCCTCTTTGGTGCGATATTTATCGAACCGATAACATCTGAGCCGCGCCCCATAGGCGATGCGCGCCGCCAGGGCGCCGCCGGAAAGTTTTCCGCCCGTAAAACCGTCAAGCGCAAAAGTCGCAGATTTCTCCCGCGTCGCCAGCGCCCGCGCCGCGCCCGCGCCGCCAAGATTTTGCGCCGCCAGCGCGTCAAAATCTTTCTTCGCCCCGGCGCCGACCAGAAACACATATGGGTTTGGCAGTTCGCCCGGCGAAACGACGTCGAGAATTTTTCCGGCTTTTCCGTCAAAAGCGGCGGCCTTCATGGCGCGCGCGACGGCGCCGCCTGACGCCTTGTCGACAGCGGTAAACGCCGCTGTCGGTTTGCCGTCATCAAAAACGGGCAACAAGATCGCGCCTGTCTTGGGCAGGGCGGCGGCGGAAAATGAAATTTGCATGTATCCCTCAGTCGTTCTGGTTGTTGTTCATTGATCGCGCCGTTCGCTAGCGCAACTTTGTGTTCGTTGGGCCCGTTTGTTCGTCGGGCGATCCATGCTACGGGCTGGACCGGTTTTGACGGCGCACTCTAACGGCGTCGATCCATAAGGGAAGACCCGCCCTGCTGAGCAGTCTCGACAAATATATTTTGCGGCAATGTCTGGCGCCGCTCGCCCTGATCCTGACCTCGGTAACGCTGATCGTCTGGATGACGCAAACGTTGCAGCGCGTGGAAATCGTTGTTGAACATGGGGCCGGCCTTGCACTGTTCGGTTTCCTTTCGATCCTGATCATCCCCAGCCTGCTCGCCGTCATCATCCCCTTCGCGCTTTATGGCGCTGCTGTATACGCGCTCTACCGGCTGCATTCGGACAGCGAAATCGCGGTCTTGTTTGCAGCGGGCGTCAGCCGGTGGCGATTATCTGCGCCAATCCTTGCGCTCACCGCCGTCGGCGCGCTCGCGACGCTGTATGTCAATGTCGACCTGATGCCGCGCAGCTACCGCGTACTGAAAGAACGGGTCGCCGACATTCGCGCCGACGTCGCCAGTTCAATCCTGCGCAGCGGCGAATTCACGACCTTTGTCGACGGTTTCACAATATATATCGACGACGCACGGCCGGGCAGCCAGTTTACCGGGCTATTGGTCAATGATTATCGCGACCCGGACGACATCAAAACCTATATGGCCGAGCGGGCGCTTTTGCAGGAAACGGCGAATGGCCCGATGCTGTTCTTGCGTAACGGGAACATACAACGGCGCGCTGCCGATACCGGCCAGGTCAGCATCATTCGGTTTGAAGAAGTCGCCATTGATGTGGTCAATTATCAAAACAATCCGGGCGAACTCGTGCTTGAATTGACGGAACGTTACCCGCACGAGCTTTTAAACCCGGATATGTCAAAGCCTTATGACCGCGCCAATGCCGGCAAGCTGATTGCGGAGGGCCATTCGCGATACGCCTCGCCGCTTTATGCATTCGCCTATGTCCTGATCGGTCTCTACGCCCTGATCGGCGGCCCTTACAGTCGGCGCGGATACATCTTGCGAATGGCGATTGCCGGCGGCGTCATTTTTCTCTTGCGGATCGGCGGTTTCATGGCCCAGGGGCTCGTCGCCGAATATAGCGGATACTGGCTTTTATACGCCATCCCCATCGAAGCGGCGATTATTGTCGCCTTTATGTTATTCGCCCCGCCCCTTGAGTCAGGACGGTTGCGGATCAGGAAAAGGCGAACATCATGACGCCTCCCGCTACATTATTCCGGTATATGGCGCTGCGGTCTATTTACGCGATCGGCGGCCTGCTGATTATTCTCGCCTGCCTCATTTTATTGATCGACCTGATCGAAAACTTGCGTTTCGTTGGTAAGACGGAGGGCGCTGGCTTCGGCCTCGCTGTTTTGCTGACGATATTGCGGGCGCCGTCGCTCGCCCAGACCCTGTTTCCATTCGTATTCCTGTTCGGGTCGATCTGGATGTTCCATCAGCTTAATAAACGCTCGGAACTTTCTGTCATGCGGTCGGCCGGCCTGTCGATCTGGCGATTGCTGGGACCGGCGGCGCTGATCGCGGCGTTGACCGGGTTCTTTATTATTACCGTGATCGATCCGATTTCCTCGCGCATGCTGTCATATGCAGAAGCGTTGATGCTGCAAAAACGCGGCGGCGAGACCAGCCTCGTGAAAGTTTTTCGCGACGGCATCTGGCTGCGCCAGCAAAGCGAGACAGCGTATGTGATCATCAACGCAGAAAGTCACGACGAAGCGCGCGGCGCACTCAACGCCGTAACAATATGGCGCTTTACGCCTGATAAAAAATTCGTCGAGCGCATTGACGCGCGCGAAGCGCTTTTGTCCGACGCGACAATGGAACTTAATGATGCGAAGATCATGGCCCTTGACGATGACACGCCGCGCCATGCGCCGGTATACGCCATACCAACAACGTTGACGTCCGAAGATTTGGGCGAACGGGTGCAAGAGCCGGAAACAGTTTCCCTCTGGCGGCTGCCGCGTTTTATCGCGCTCGCCGAAAGCGCCGGCCTGCCGACCGTGCGATATCAGATCCGCTTCCATGACCTTTGTTCAACGCCGCTGAAACTGCTGGCGATGGTGCTGATTGCGGCTGCTTTTTCCCTCAGGCCGGTGCGCATGGGCGGCCAGATGCAACTGATGGTTCTGTCGATCGGCGCCGGTTTTGCGCTCTACATGCTCTCGGAGATATCCACAGCATTGGGCGAATCCGCAATTGCCCCGGTCGCCCTGGCGGCCTGGTCGCCGGCCGTGATCGCCGCCCTGATCGCGATCTCGGCGCTACTGCATGTGGAAGACGGATAAGCGCCAGATACAGCGCCGTTTTGCTGGACCTGCCGGGCAATGCAATTTATCGACTATTCGTCTATGACCCGGCCGGGGGCCTTGCGCTCGCGCCGGTTTTCGAGCCCCGGATCTGGATTTCTTAGTCAGGAGTACCCTTGCCCCGTAGCCGTCCTCTCGCGCGATACGCCTTCACCGCCGCGCTGACCGGGGTGGCGGCGTCGTTTGCGCCGGTTGCGAACGCGCAGGACGCGAGCGCCGAAGCCTTTGGCGTCGAGGAACCAGACGAAATCCTCTTTGAAGCGGACAATGTTTACCGCGAGCACACGGACGCGCCGATTGTCGCGGAAGGCGATGTGCGCGCCTTTTTTGGCGAACGCTATCTGCGCGCGGACAGCCTGACCTACGATCCGGCGACAGACGTCGTTGTCGCTGAGGGCAACGTCTCGATTACCGACGAAGATCTCGAAACAATTTTTGCCGGCCGCGTTGTCATTTCCGGAGACCTTCGCGACGGCATTGCAGAAAATTTTTCCGCGCTCCTTGTTGATAATGCACGCCTCGCCGCCGAAAGCGCCGTCCATGAACAGGGCGCGCGCACGCGCATGAACCGCGCCGTGTTTACGGCCTGCAATGTATGCGACGCCGACGGCGAAACGAAAGTTCCAACCTGGCGGATAAAATCACTGCGCGTCACACGCGACGTCGAACGCCGGGTTGTGCGGTTTCACCACGCCTTTTTTGAACTGAAAGGCGTGCCTATTCTGTACACGCCGTTTTTGCAGGGCCCCGATCCAAGCGTCGAACGTCAGTCGGGATTTTTAACGCCGCGGGTCGGCGCTTCCAGCCGGCTCGGGTTTAATTTCGAACTCCCCTATTATTTCGCGCTGTCAAATTCCGAGGACGCGACTTTCTATCCCAAATACACCGCCGAAGACGGTATCTTGTGGCAGGGCGAATACCGGCGGCGGTTCAAAAACGGGTATCATGTCTTTCAGGGCGGCATCATTGATGGCCCGAACCAGCCGGAGCCCGATCCGCCTGACCCCGGCCAGTTGCCGGTTCAATCAACGCCGGGCGTGCGCTGGCATCTGTTTGGACGCGGTTATCAGGATTTCGGCGATCACTGGCGCGCAAGCTACGATCTTGAGCGGATTTCCGACCGGGAATATCTGCGCCAATATGATGTGCTGCGGCGCGGCGACATCAGCCAGCAACTCAATCGCGGTGCGACGAACCAGCTACGGTCGAATTTTCGCCTGGCGCGCGGCGGCGCACACTCGCGCCTGACAATCGACACCTATCTGTTTCAGGGATTGCGCGAACAGGACGATTCCTCGACGACGCCGTATGTTCTGCCGCTGATCGACTATACGCACCGCTTCAGCAAACTGGCTGGCGGCGATGCGACGATAAACGCAAATATCGCGTCTATTTATCGAACGGCCGGTACGGATTCGCAGCGCTTTACAGCCGCGGCGAACTGGGACCGCGACATCATCACGCCAAGCGGCCATCGGTTTCACGTTTTCGCCGAAGTTCGCGGCGACGCCTTCTTATTCCAGGACCTCGATGAAGGAACAGAGATTTGTTCCAACCCGAACGCACAATGCGCCGTGAATTTTCCCGGCCTGAACAGCGGCGACGATACCGAAATCGTCTCGCGCTTCGCCCCGACGGTCGGCGCCGAATGGTCTTATCCGCTTGCACGGGAATTTGCCGGCGGGCGGTTGATCCTCGAACCGCGGGTGCAACTTGTCGCCAGCCCATCGGGTCTGAACGATCCAAAAATCGTCAATGAAGACTCGCAAAGCATCGAGTTCGATTATGCCGGCCTCTTCGATTACAACAAGGCGACCGGTTACGACGCGTTTGAAGATGGCCAGCGCGCCAATATCGGACTTTCCGCATCTGCAAGCTGGCCGAACGGGATTGAAATCGAGGGGTCGGTCGGCCGGCAGTTTCGCCTTCAGTCGACAGATGCTTTCGACACATCGGCCGGCCTCGGTGAAACGTCCTCGGATTTTGTCGGCGGTGTAAACTTTCGATACAAAAATTGGTTCGGTATCGAAAACCGGTTCCGGGTCGATGGCGAAACCGGCAGTTTCGCCCGCGCCGAATCCCTCGGTTATTTCCGGGCGGGCCCGCTTCGCGGCAATGTCACCTACATCCGTCTCAACGAAGAGAACGTCAACGCCAATTTGGTTCGGCGTGAGGAGCTAACCGCCAGCGGCCGCTTGCGCATCGCCAGGCACTGGTCTGTCGGCGGCGAATGGCGGATTGATCTCGATTCCGACCAGACCATCCGCCAGGATTTCACCATCGGCTATGCCGACGAATGCTCGACCTTCGCCTTGACCTATCGGCGCGACCGGACCCGCACGACCAACCTGGAGCCGGACGAGGCATTCCTCCTGACATTCACGCTGAAATCGCTGGTTCAATGATCCGCCGGCGGCCCGCGCTTGCGCCAGCAGAGAAATGGCCTATTTTTCGTCACTCTTATAGCCTAGAACGCGCGCTTGCGTGGATGGTCCTCGGGCCGTCCAGTTGAGCGAAAAGCTGAAGCCAACACATCAAACAGGTCAACTGTGAAGCGTTTTATTCCAGCATTTTCAATTCTTTGCGCCGCAACTTTCATGTTTGGCGCTGACCGTACCGAGGCGCAGGACGCCGCCGCGGCGACGCCGCTGACGAGTGACGAGGTCATCGCCCGATCCGGCCTGCCGGTCGAATCTGTGGCCGCCGTCGTCAACGACAAAGTCATCACCACCTATGATGTGCGCCAGCGCATGATGCTGGCCCTGACATCGGCCGGCGGGAGCATCCCGGCCGACGCGCTGCCGCAACTTCAGCAACAGGCGCTGAACGAGCTCATTCAGGAAAAACTGAAAGTCCAGGAAACCGAAAAATACGAGATGACATTCTCGGACCGGGACTATCAAGCTGAACTTGCCGGCATGTCGGCGCAGTTCAACCTGTCGCCAACAGATCTCATCACTGCATTGGAAGCGCAAGGAATTTCAGCAAACACGCTGCGCGATCAGATCAAGGCGGGAACGCTTTGGCCGGAACTGGTTCAGGGACGCTATCGCGACCGCGTGCGGATCAGCGAAGACGAGATTGAAGCAACGATGGATCGTATGCGTGAGGACGTCAGCCTCGATCAGTTTCTGGTTTCCGAATTGTGCATTCCCGTCGATGACCCGTCAAAAGCGCAGCAATATTATCAAGCCGGGTTGCAGTTGATTGAGCAAATGCGCCGCGGCGTTCCGTTCACCGTCATCGCCCAACAATATTCAGCGTGCACGACAGCGGCTGTCGGCGGCGACGTCGGATGGGTCCGGGCTGGCGAACTCGCGCCCGAACTTGATCGCGCCGTGAAAGAACTCCCCGTCGGCGCCGTCACCAATCCGATCCCGTCTGAAGGCGCCTTCATGATCCTCGCCATTCGCGACAAACGCGAAGCGGTTGTTGCGGGTGAGCCCACATTCACGCTCGCCTACGCCTCTGCGCCAATCTCCATGGGCGAAAACGCAGCGCGTCTGGCCTTTGACAAGCTCGCAAATTCAGATGCCTGCGGGCAGCGCGCCCTGCGCATCGACCTTGGCGCCGATATTGGCTACGCCCTTCTGGAAAATCTTACCCTCGAACAGATCGATCCGCGATTTTCCGATTTCGTCGACGGTCTCGGGCGCGGCGACCTGATGCCCGTGATCACCGCAGACGACGCCTATCACTCCGCCTATGTCTGCGACAAAGACGAAGGTCTTGGCCTGCCGTCTCGCGAGACACTGGAAAGCCGAATTATGCAACGGCAATTATCGCGGATCAGTCAGCAATATCTGCGCGATCTGGAACGCCAGGCGGCAATCGACATCCGCCTGAAAACGCCGATCGACGTTAACGGCTGACCGGTCCGAACGACATGACAATCCCTGCAACGCCACTCGCCCTGACGATGGGTGAGCCCGGCGGCGTCGCTCCGGAAATCACTGAAAAAGCATGGACGAAATTGCGCCGAACGGGCCCGGTGTTTTTTGTCATCGCCGACCCGGCGTTATATCCCGACGTGGATACATCGGTAATCGCACACCCTGAAGAGGCCGCGAGCATCTTTGAAAACGCGCTGCCGGTGTTGCGCTTGAGCGGGACCGTCAAGCCGGAAACAGGATCGGCTTCGCCGGCCCTTGCGCCATCGGTCATCGACAGTATTGAACGCGCCGTTGGATTCGCGTTGTCAGGATCAGCGAGCGCGGTCGTCACCAATCCCATTCATAAATCAGCGCTTCTGGCGTTCGGTTTTTCTTTTCCGGGGCATACGGAATTTCTGGATGCATTGACGGCTGACGCGCCGATGCCCGCCGGCGCAACTGCGCGCGGCGCGGTCATGATGCTTGCCGGTCCGCAATTGCGAACGATCCCCGTGACCATCCATCAATCCGTCATCGATGCAATTAAGTCGTTGCGGCCTGACTTGATCGTCCGCACAGCGCGCATTGCCGCGGACGCCCTGCAACGCGACTTCGGGATCGACGCACCCCGGCTCGCCATATCGGGATTAAACCCCCATGCGGGCGAAGACGGCGCCATGGGCGTTGAGGACGCGATGATTATCGCGCCGGCAATCGACGAACTCCGAGCGATGGGCATTGATGCGGTTGGACCCTTACCAGCCGACACGATGTTTCACGAAGAAGCGCGCGGCCGTTACGACGTCGCACTGTGCATGTTGCACGATCAGGCGTTGATCCCGGCGAAGACCCTTGCGTTTCATGACGCTGTCAACGTGACGCTGGGTCTGCCGATCATTCGCACATCGCCCGACCACGGCACGGCGCTTGATATTGCCGGCAAGGGCGTCGCGCGGGCGGACAGCCTGATTGCCGCGATCCGTCTCGCGGGCGATTTGGCGACCCGGCGGCGCAGCGCGTGAGCGACCTACCGCCGCTCCGCGACATTATCGAAGCCCATGGGCTTGGCGCCAAAAAATCCCTTGGCCAGCATTTTCTCCTCGACCTTAATCTCACCGCAAAAATCGCGCGTGGCGCCGGCGTCACCGCGGGCGATCATGTTCTTGAAATCGGCCCCGGACCCGGCGGACTGACCCGCGCGCTCCTTGCGGCGGGGGCCCATGTCACGGCGATCGAACGCGACGCCCGCTGCATCGATGCGCTCGCTGATTTGAGCGAACATTATCCGGGCTGTTTAAACGTGGTCGAGGACGACGCGCTGAAAGCCGATGAAATTGCGGTGCTGGGCGAAAATGTCCCTGTCATTATCGTCGCCAACCTGCCCTATAATATTTCAACAGAACTCCTCATCAAATGGCTGAAGGCCGGCGCGGGGCTTTGGTCATCGATGACGCTGATGTTCCAGAAAGAAGTCGCCGACCGCATTCTCGCCGCGCCCGGTTCGAAAACTTATGGTCGGCTGTCTGTCATTGCGCAGGCGGCCTCGCGACCGGCCCGCGCGTTTGATTTGCCGGCCCGCGCATTCACGCCGCCGCCGAAGGTCACGTCTACAGTGCTGAATTTTGCGCCACTCAAGCCGGCTTGCGATCTCGCCGCCCTTGAAATCGTCACCGCCGCCGCTTTCGGACAGCGGCGCAAAATGTTGCGCTCGTCCTTGAAGGCGTTGTTCGCAACGCGCCTCGACAGCGCGCTCGACGCCGTCGGCATTGCGCCAACGCAACGGGCTGAAGAAATTAGCGTTCCCGATTTTATGGCGCTGGCGCGCGCTTTGACGCCAGAAAAATAAGTTGCGATTGCGCATCCGCGCCGGCCATCGCCTGACAGCTACCCGGCGTTAATCAGGACCGCTACCAGCAGCGCCGTTTCGTCCCCGCGGTTAATCCATGCGTGATTGGTTGCGCGCTGTATCACCACATCGCCCGCCTTCAAGGGCGTCGGCGCGCCGTCATCCAGCACCAGATCTACAGCGCCTTTTACGAGAATTATGACATCGAGCGTTTCCGTTTTGTGCATCATCGGATGGCGCGATGTGTCGATGCGCGCGTCAGCGGCCCCAACCGCAGCGAACGCAAACGCCGCAGCGGCGTCCTTTTCAGCTACCGTGCGCCCATCATCGTCCGGCGCCACGCTGAACCAGCGCACTTTTACCGCGCCAGCCGCCGGCTCAAGGCGCAAATCTTCGTCTTTCAACTTGTCGGCAGCATCAAAAAGTCGGCCAGGCTCAAGGTCCGCGGTCCATATTTCCGCCAGCCCCGCCTCTTCCACGGCAATCAGTTTTGCCGCTTCGCTGTCAATGAGAATACGCGAGCGCCCATCGGCGCCATTGTCGGTGACAATGCGGCGCAGTGCAGACCAGTCCAATGGCCTATTCCTCTTTATACTGATAGGGCGCCGGGCCGTTCAAATTATTGAGCACGGACTGCGCGTCGTAAACCTCGCCGTCATCCGGCGCTTCACCCGAACCCATCAGGATTTCCATCCGGGCTGTAAAAAAATCCCGCGAGCCAACACGGCCAAGATCGGCGCCGACGCCGACACCCACGGAGGAGCGCCGTCCGTAGGAACTCGTGCCGACCCCTGTGCCAATCGATACGCCGCCGCGTTCCTCACCGACAAGATCGCGGCCTGTCACGCGGAACCAGTCAAAACCGGATTGCACCGTCAGCTCAGCGGCCCGGCGTAACGCATAATCTTCGACCAGTTCCGGCGCCATGCCGCCTGAGCCCTGATAGGTAATGCGATATCGATCATCCTCGATGCGTTGCTCGTCAAAACCGAACCCTTTTTCGTCCGCGGGCCCGTAAGCAACCGGACCGACAGCGGCACAAGCCGACAGCACACTTAAGGCGGCGACAACAATAAAATTACGCATTTTCCGCTCCATCTGAGAATTCGAAGGAGACTACCACTCACGGCGCAAATGGCAATTTCTGCGGGATTTTAAAATACTCCGTCGCACCGCCATTCGCAGCGCTTGAAACACATTTTAACCGATCGTTAGCCAACCATGCTGGCATCGGCTCTTGTTCAGCTTTCAAAAATTGAATGGTAATTTTACAAATTAACAATCCCCTTGCGCTAACTATACCGGGAAATATTTAGTTTTCCGGTGTCCGCCAAATGCGCTGCACAGTCCACGATCATGACTCAACAGCGCCGGCGCGGCGCCGCAGCGATTTTGAATTCGCTGAGGCGCTAGAGCGCGATAAGTTGCTCGCCAATAATCTCAATACCGGCCTTGTCATTTCTGTCGTGAATGGCGTCGTGTTGGGGCTCTTTCTCTTTCCAAAATCCGAGCCTGTAGTAATTTTATCCTGGTTTTCGGTAATTCTGGCGACGAACTTGGTTCGTTGCGTCTTTGCCCGGCGAGTCACGGCGAGCGCGCAAGTCCTGCGTCCGGCAGATCTCGGCTGGATCGTTGCAATGACGGCCATTTCGGGCATTTGCTGGGGCCTGTCCCCATATTTGATTTTTGAACCTGCGACCCGTGCGGAACATTTTGCAATCTTCATGGTCGCAGGCATGACCGCCGCCGCGAGCCTTTCCTACGCCACGCATTTGCGGATTGTCGCGGCCTTCAACTTTCCCGCGCTTTCCACGCTGCTTGTATTCTACTTTATGATTGGCGGGCAGACGGAATATGCGATGTGCGCTGTTCTGGTGTTATACTTTGTCGGCACCATCGTGATCGCCCGACGTTCCGGCGAAACGGTGACAAAGGCAATCTCGAATAAATACCTGGCCGAACAACAAAGAATTGAAATCGAATCGAAGAGCGAAGCGTTAAATCGGGAAATCGAGGCGCATACGCAAAGCGAGATCCAACTCAAAAACGCCCTGTCCCACAATCGACAGTTTAACGAGGCGCTGGACGCGCTTTACCAAACATATGTGTTGACGGATCAATCGACGGACCGATTGACGAAGGAAGCAACCGAATGCGTCAGTCGCGTTTTGGGTTTAGAACGCGTTAGCATTTGGACGTTTTCTGACGATGACGATATTCTTGTTTGCGAAAACCTGTTCGAAGCATCAAAAAATGCACACAGTGTCGGTGCGACAATCGAAGAACGGGATTATCCGGCCTATTTTAGCGCCTTGCGTGACAGTCGCGTGATCTCCGTCGAAAACGCTGAAACGGACCCGCGCACTTCCTGTTTTACAGAATCGTATTTAAGGCCCGCCAATATCAAGTCGATGCTGGATGCCCCGCTTAGAGCCGGGCGTGGATTGTGCGGCGTCATATGTTGCGAGACGGTTGGTGCGCAACGGGCATGGACGATTGATGAAATTGCGTTCGTCACCGCCGTTGCACAGTTCATTTCCATGAGCCTTTTTTCCGATGACGCCCGGTCACTGGCGCGAAAACTCCAGACCGCCCTGGCCGACGCCGAGCATGCAAACGACGCAAAATCCGCGTTCCTTGCCACAATGAGCCACGAAATTCGCACGCCGATGAACGGCGTCCTTGGCGCAACGGCACTGCTACAAAAGAAAGAGCTGGAGCCGGAATCCAGCGGCTATGTCGACATCATCCGAGATTGCGGCAATTCTTTAATGGATGTTCTAAATGACATACTGGATGTTTCGAAACTCGAAGCCGGTAAAATCGAAATAGAGCAATCTGACTTTAGCATCAGAGAAATCGTTGGCTCCATTCATTCGATTTACAACTTGAAAGCGCAGGAAAAGGGACTGCGGTTTGAAACATCTGTGGCGCAGGATGTTATGGATTTGCGGTCCGGCGACGCCCATCGCATACGGCAAATCTTACATAATCTCGTCTCCAACTCCATGAAGTTTACAGAGCGCGGCGACGTCGTCGTTTTGATCGCAAACTCCAAAACCGACATTACCAGTGAGCCGACGATTAATATTTCTGTCGCTGATACCGGGATCGGCATGTCAGGCGAACAGACTGAGAATATTTTTGAGACCTTCGTGCAGGCCGATAGTTCGATGACACGGCGTTATGGCGGTTCCGGTTTGGGACTAAGCATCGTCAAGGGGATCGTCGATGCGATGGGTGGTGTCATCTGCGTAAATTCACGGCGTGGTAAAGGAACGATTTTTGAAATCGATATTCCATTGCCGATACTCGCGGAGACAACCGTCGAGCCGGAGGCGGCGCCGGTTGCGCGCAAAATCGCCTGGGAGGATATGTCGATCCTTGTGGCCGAAGACAACGCCATCAATAGAATGATCATCGACGCGTTTTTGAAACAAACCGGAGCGCAGGTTTCGTATTTCGAAAATGGACGCCTCGCCGTGGAGGCCGTGAAAGACCGCCAATTCGACGTTGCCCTGATGGATATTCATATGCCTGAAATGGACGGCGTTCAGGCCCTGTTGGATATTCGGACGATCGAGATGTCAGAAAATCGTCGTGCATTGCCGATCATCGCCGTCACCGCCGACGCCATGCAACAGGAAGTACGCCGGTATCTCGAATTGGGCTTTAACGAACATCTGCCAAAGCCGATCAACGAGGACGACTTAATTCAGGCGATTGAAAAAACGCTCAATATCAATTCAGCAAAAACGGCGGCGGCGTAACCTGTCGCTGCGGCGTGCGTTCATGACTGTTGGCCGCCGAAATCGCCTTGTTCAAAGGCCTCGCGCAGTTTGAATTTCTGGATTTTGCCAGAGCCTGTGAGCGGCCAATCATCGACCCAGATCCAGTAGGCCGGCGTTTTCTGTGGCGAAAGGCGTTCGCGAATAAATGCCTTTAATGCAGCGGCGTCTGGCTGTTCTTCGCCGGCCGCGCGCATGAAGCAGGCGACCTGTTCGCCCCATTTTACATCGGGCACGCCGACGACCGCAATTTCAGCGACGGCATCATGTTCGAGCATGACGTTTTCGATTTCGGCCGGGAAGAGGTTTTCGCCGCCGCGAATGATCATCTCTTTGACACGGCCGGTAATCTTCACATAGCCGCGCGCATCCATCGTACCGAGGTCGCCTGTGTGCAGCCAGCCGGCCTTGTCGATCGCCGCCGCTGTCGCTTCCGGGTTATCGTTATAGCCGATCATCACGAGATAACCGCGGCAACAAATTTCGCCCTGAACGCCGACCGGAACGGGTTCGTTCGTCTGCGGATCGCGGATCGCAACCTCTACATCGGGCAGCGGCTGGCCGATGGTTTGGGTCAGGTCTTCGAGACTGTCGCTGGACCAGCACTGCGTAATCACGGGCGAGCTTTCCGTCTGGCCGTAAAGGATCTGCACCGGCGCGCCGAGCACCTGTTTCGACCGCTTGCACAGCTCCGGCGCCACCATCGCGCCGCCCGACATGATCGATTGCACTGACGACATATCGCCGCCAGCGCTTTCCGCCGCATCGTTCAACGCCACCAGCATGGTCGGCACGCCGAAGATGAATTTTGATTTCTCACGTTCGATTACCCGCACGATCATTTCCGGATCAAAAATCGGCGCCAGCAACATGGTCGCGCCGACGCCAAGCCCGCCAAGCACGAGAATGGCGCAACCCGTCGTGTGAAAAAGCGGCATGTTGTTGACGAAAACGTCGCCGGCCTGAACGTTGCCGCGCGTCATGACATCGACGCCGTTCCTGACAAGTCCGTTGTGATGCAGGAGCGCGCCCTTGGGAAAGCCGGTCGTGCCCGACGTATATTGAATTTGCACCGCGTCCGTCGGTTTCGGATCGCGCAACGCGCCGACATCGTCGCCGGCGTAGAGCGCCGCATGGTCGGTCAGCACGATCCGGTGCTCGATCGCCGGTATCTCGTCGCAGACGGCGTCGGCGATTTGCTGCATCGGATTGCCGCGAAAATCCGCGACGTAATAAATCGCCTCTGCGCGCGATTGTTCGAGAACGAATTTCAATTCGCGTTTCTGATAGGCGGGATTGACCGTTACGAGCGTGACGTCGGCGAGGGCGCAGGCAAGTTCAAGCAACACCCATTCAGGAATGTTGTTGGCGTAAACGGCAACGCGGGCGCCGGCGCTGTGACGAGACGCAATCGCGCGGCCCAGGCGCTCGGCATCTTGCAAAAGCTCGGCATAAGTCCAGACGCGCCGGATGGCGCCGTCAAAACCCAGCTCCTTCATCGCCGCGCGGTCGGGCGCCGCCGCCGTTGACGCGCGCAGCATGTCACCGATGGTGACTGGCTTCAGCGCCGCCCCATCTTTCTCCGCCCCACCTTTCGCCGCAAAATAGGATTCGGTGAGATTGACCTCGTACATGCGCCCGCCCTTTTTTATGTTTTTGGATGCAACACAATTTGTGTCTGCGTAACAATCGCAGCAAGCTTTCCATCGCCGCGATAAACCTCCGTTTTCCAGACCTGAAGCGTGCGCCCGATATTGACCGGCGTCGTCACGCCCTTCGCCACATCGCCCATCGGCACGGGCCGCAGGAAATTGGTCTTTGATTCGACCGTTGACGTCGTGGTTCCTTCGGGAAGGTTCATGAAGGCGCCGCATCCGCCGAGATTATCCGCAAACGCCATAACAGCGCCGCCATGGAGATTTGGCGGCAGCGTGCAATGTTCCGGCGTGACCTTCAATTCCGCCTCGATCCTGGCCTTCGTCGCATGTGTAAAATGAACGCCGATCATTTTTGCAAAAGGCGCGTTGTGTTCATTGAAAAACGCGGCTTTGTTTTCTTCGTCCATTGGCGGCGGCCTCCCAGAGCATTTTAATCGTTAACGTGATGCACGCTACCATTGGCGCCGGCGCCGGTGAAACACTATCTACACAATTCCCCAGACTGGCCCGATTGTCGCCGCCTTTGCCCCCTACGACGCAAGACGCATTACTGGCGGGAGAGAGAGGATGCGCTGCAGCAACGATAATCGCGACTGTCGCCTTTACGATCTGGTCGTGGTCGGTGCGAGCTTCGCCGGGCTCATCGCGGCGCGCACCGCCGCTCATCGCGGCCTCAAAGTCGCGGTCTTGGACGCAAAAACCGAGCCCGGCGCGCGGGTCCGCACGACCGGCATTTTAGTGAAAGAGGCGGTCGCGGAATGCGATATTCCATCCACCCTCACCCGCAAGATCCCCGGCGTGCGGCTCTATGCGCCAAACCACCAGTCGACGGATTTATTTGCGCCCGGTTATTATTTTCTGGCGACCGACACACCGGCGATCATGCGCTGGCTGGCGCGCGAGGCGCAACGCGCCGGCGCTGATCTATTCTTCGGCGCGCGTTTTCAGGACGCTACGCTCGCCGACGACATTATTCATATTCACGGATTGAATATGAAGACGCGCTACCTGCTTGGCGCTGACGGCGCGAAATCGCGCGTTGCAAAAGTTTTCGGCTTAGGGCGCAACACCGAATTCCTGATCGGCATGGAAACGGAGTTTGAACAATCGCCAACGGTCGATCCGGATTATCTCCATTGCTTTGTCGATAGTCGCCTTGCACCGGGTTATCTTGGCTGGGTCGTGCCGGGCGTCGGCCTGACGCAAGCCGGGCTTGCGGTATCCGATGGGCCGTTTGGACGGAAGCGCAAACCAGACTTCGATATATTCCTGAAACGGATCGATTCCCATTTTGCGCTGTGGAATTGCGAGGTGAAAGCGAAGCGCTCCGGGCCCATCCCCTGCGGCGGACTGGTGCGCCCGCTATCGACCCGGCGCGTCCTCCTTACCGGCGACGCGGCGGGTCTCGTCTCCCCCTTAACCGCCGGCGGCATTCGCCTCGCCTTTCAATATGGCCGGCGCGCCGGCGCCGCGATTTCAGAATACCTGCTAGATGGCGGCGCTGATCCCGGCGCGCTGATGGCGAAGGAATATCCCCGCTTCGGGCTCAAAACCTGGATGCGCCGGGCATGGTCCGCCGCCCCGCCCAACGCCCTGTTGAACGCCACGCTATTCAAACCGCCCATGCGCACACTGGCGCAATGGATTTATTTCCAGAAACG
>JAJFFU010000128.1 GCA_021776465.1 Parvularculaceae bacterium | reverse complement strand
GAAGGATTCTACATCTGTAAACACTGCGGTTCCCGATTATGAAGCCGCCCTTGGCGGTTCGCTGAAGGGCCTGAAGATCGGCGTGCCGAAAGAATATCGCCTTGATGGCATGGCCGATGAAATCGAAACGCTCTGGCAGTCGGGCATTGACTGGATGAAGGACGCCGGCTGCGAGATTGTCGACATCTCGCTGCCGCTGACGAAATATGCGCTGCCGGTCTATTACATCGTCGCGCCGGCGGAAGCCTCGTCAAACCTTGCGCGCTATGACGGCGTTAAATTCGGCCATCGCGCCAAAGACTATGACGATATCCTTTCCATGTATGAAACGACGCGGGCCGAAGGCTTTGGCGATGAAGTCAAACGCCGCATCCTCATCGGCACCTATGTGTTGTCGGCCGGCTATTACGACGCCTATTATTTGCGCGCGCAAAAAGTCCGCAAACGGATCTTTGACGAGTTCGTTGACGCCTTCAGCAAGGTCGACCTGATCTTGACGCCGTCGGCGCCGTCTGCCGCATTCGAACTCGGCGCGAAGATGAACGATCCCGTGCAGATGTATCTGAACGACGTTTTCACGGTAACGGCAAACCTCGCCGGCTTGCCGGGTGCGTCCGTGCCAGCCGGGCTCGACAAGGACGGCCTGCCGCTGGGCTTGCAATTGCTCGCGAAGCCCTTCGATGAAGAAACAATGTTCAAGGGCATGTATGCGCTGGAGCAGGCGGCGGGGTTTAATGCGCGGCCGGATGAATGGTGGGCGTGAAATGGCGAAGGGCGGTTCCGAAGAACCGCCCTATCAAACCCTTGTCTTCGGGGGGTATAGGTCGCAATGCCCAGTGACCGGTTTCCAAAGCTCACGAGAAGAGAATAGGAAATAACCTATCAGTTTACAAGAAAAAAATTCCTGATGCCTGATTTTCCTAAGGATTTACAAGACGTTAACGAATTTAGAAAGTTAATAGGAGAGGCGCGGTTCGCACCATACCTGAAAGCGGCGAATGGCGACGAATTTCAGGCTACCATCAATTATCGATGGAATTCACAGCTCAGCCAAGCTTTTTACCTGCCTGTTCAGATTTGGGAAATCTGCCTTCGTAATCAAATGAACAAATTTCTTAGCTGGAAATATAACGGCTCGTGGCCTTACGATGATCGACGCGCCGTTAGGCAACTTCAAAGGCAAGATCAGATAAAGCTGCAAGAGACGCGCTTTCGCCAGGAGCGAGAACGAAAAGTCTCAAGAGCATCTACCGATTCAATAGTCGCGGACCTTACTGCGGGTTTTTGGGTTTCGCAGTTGTCAAAGAAATATGAAAATCCCTACGCATGGCGGTATAACTTGATCCGAGTGTTTCCGAACGCGCCTAATGTTTGGCGAATTAAACCTACTGAATGGAGCGCTGCAAAGCCGCACGCTTTATGCGAAGATATCCTGAAACTGCGGAATAGAATTGCACACCACGAACCAATTTTTCATCTAAAATTATCTCGCTTACATTTTTCAATCGGTATTTTAGTTGCCGCAATGTCGAACGTCTCGTTCTCTTACCTATTAAGCGATTGCACTGTTCAGAGTTTGCTTAAAAATGCTCCGGCAACAATCAACAATTAGCGAGCGTCGGTAAGTGACCCGCACCACCCACGACATCACCTATACCGCGCCGTCTTCGTCGCCGCTGGAGACTGAGGCGACGATTGCGCCGGATCCGGGCGATTGGCGCCTTGTCGTCTTTCACGGAACGCCGGCCAACCGGTATCTCTACACGCGCTTCTTGCGCACCGCGCCGCGCGGGATTGAAGTCGTGCTTCCGGCGCGGCTCGGGTTCGGCAAGGGGCACGATGCGGCGATTACCAGTTTCGACGACCAGCTATCGGTGCTGAAACCTTTCCTGCCGGGAGGTGAGTTCGGTGACAAGAAAATCATCACGCTCGGTGTTTCCTATGGCGGCGAGCTGGCGGTGAAGGCGGCGCTGGATTTTCCGGATGCGGTCGTCGGCGCCGTGGCGGTCTCGGCGCTGATCGACGAGCCCCATGATTATGCGCTTCAGTTGGAAAAGCTCGGCGGTGATGTCCGCATCGAAGATTACGTGCCGAACCGCTGGAAGAAGGTGCGCGATGAGGTCGCCGGCCGCCGCACGCAGATCGGGCCGCTGCTTGACCGGCTGAAGTCCTATGGCGGCCCCATCGAAGTCGTCCATGGCGATTTCGACGGCATTGTGCCGAAAGCCAATTCGGAAAAACTCTATGGCGCGCTGAGCGAGGCGTCCCGCGGTACGCTCGATATTGTTCCCGGGGGCACGCACTATCTGGAGCTGCAATATCCGCGGCGAATGCATCAGGCGGTGCAGCGGGTGATTGAGCGGGCAAACAGCCCTCTATTGCGCGCGCCGCAGGTTGCAGGCAAAAACGCCCCAACAAAAGAAGAGATCAGTCCATGAACGCGCAACGCAATCTCCTGCAAGGATCAACCGGCGACTGGGAAGTCGTTGTCGGGCTTGAGGTCCATGCGCAGGTGTCGTCGAAGTCGAAACTGTTTTCCGGCGCGAGCGCGGAATATGGCGCGGGGCCGAATGAAAACGTCTCGCTGGTCGATGCCGCGATGCCGGGCATGTTGCCGGTCATCAACAAATACTGCGTTGAGCAGGCGATCCGGACAGGGCTCGGCCTCAACGCAAAGATCAACACCTGGTCGCGCTTCGACCGGAAGAATTATTTCTACCCGGACCTGCCGCAAGGCTATCAGATCTCTCAGTATAAAGACCCGATTGTCGGCGAGGGCGAGATCGAGGTTGAGCTT
>JAJFFU010000127.1 GCA_021776465.1 Parvularculaceae bacterium | reverse complement strand
GCGATCAGTTTGTGCAGATTGGCGACCGCCGGCATCATATTGTCCTGCAGGCGTTTCATGATGCTTGCTTTTGCCGGGTCGGACAGATCCGCGGCGCCCACAACTTTTCCGAACGGATCGAGGCGGTTTTTCGTGAGCCAGGCATTAAGCGCTGGTTCTTGAATCCAGGTATATTGGTTTGTCATATTGCCGACAAAAGACTGCATGAACTCCGCTGGGCTGTCTGCGAGAATGACTGGCTTACAGAGGCGATTTTTCTCTTCGTCGTCGTCGAAGTTTGCTTCCACATAGGCGGCGATTGCAGCGCTTAAGGGGAGGAGCGGCGAGCGCAGTGACTGCAACGTGATGCGATCTTCGGTAAACACAGTTTGTGTATCGCCCGAGAATTCGATCGCGGTTGCGGTACAGTCGATATAAAGCGTTGATGGATCGGCTGGCGCGGTTTCACCACTTGCAAACCGAATGGCGTCAGGTTCGATGGATTCAACGCGCCCTTGCCGAAGCACGGATTTGATGCGTTGCAATTGCGTAATCTCGCCAGTGGAGATCGTTGCGTAGTGAAACATTGTCGGACGCCGGGTTGGGTCAATGCGCACCATCGTGCCGCATTTTTCCAGCCGATCGAAAAGATCGTCCACTGACGTCGCAGCGGCGCAGGCTTCCAGTTGCGATGCAAAACCGCCGACCGCTTCCTCGAAAAATTCAAGGCTTGGCTGCGTTTGCGCGCGGTTCAGCAACCAGGAATCGCGCGGGACGATCCATGAAATCGCGTCGGCGTCAGCCCCGTTGTCGAGAAGCCAGACGCAGGCGTCCATGGCCGTCTTTCCAGCGCCGAAAATCGTGAAACGCCGATGCGCCGCGGCCTGTCGCGGCAGTTCGTTTGGCGTGATGCAGGCCACACCGTCGGCGACCGCGAATTTGCGCTTGTGCGTTGAGGGCACGCTCGTTTTGAAGAACGTGCCGTCTACCGTTCGCTTGGCGACATCGACGCTGGTTTCCTCGCTCGACAGGAGCGATCGAAACTGATTGTCGCTCGTCACTTCGCTTAGCGGAAAATATCGAACGCGCCCCGACGCCAGAAGACGTTCGCGCATCACGCGCTCATAATAGGCAAGGATTTCGGCGCCAGAGGCCAATTCGAAAAAACCTTTATTGGAACCTGTATCGTCGATCCGGTCGGCGCCGAGTTTGGTTGAGGAAACACCGTAGAACGCTGACGGTTGGTGCAGTCGGACGAACGGGTAGGCGTCGTTCCAGTGTCCGCCCGGCATGTGGTGGCGATCAACAATGACAAAATCCGCATCAGATTCATCCAGCATGACATCAACAAAGGCCATTCCAACGGCGCCCGATCCAATAACGAGATAGTCGGTATCCAGCTTCTCCATGGTGCTTCCCGTGCAAGGTTGTCGCGAAGACATGATCTAACGCGGCTGCCGTCGCGCCGTCCAATAGAATTGGCTGTTTGACAGGTCGGGGTTGTTCATATACATTCAACCAGATGGTTGAACATCATTCTACGGACGAAAAAATGCTGAACGGCGTATTGACGGCGCTCAGTGATCCGACGCGTCGGGCGATTATGACCGAACTCGGCGCCGGCGAGCGCCGGGTAAGCGATGTCGCTGCGCCTTTCGAAATGTCGCTCAACGCTGTTTCGAAACACGTAAAAACGCTGGAGCGGGCGGGGTTGGTGCGCCGTCGGCGGGTCGGGCGCGAGCACTTCCTGACAGCGAACCCGGCGGCGTTTGAGCGCGCCGCCGAATGGTTCGATGCGCAGAGAAAATTCTGGAACGCACGGCTCGACCGGCTGGAACATTTAATGACGGAGGAAGCGGGCAATGAATAAGTACGGCGAAATTCTGGAAGACGGGTCGATGAAGTTCGTACGCTTTCTACCCGGCGGTATTGAGCGGGCCTGGTCCTGGGTGACGGAGGCCGACAAGCGTGCGCAGTGGCTGTGCGGCGGAGGCGACATCACCGCAGCAGGGCAAACCATCAAATTTGACTTCCGTCATAAAGACCTGACGCCGCATGATGAAACCATTCCGGATCAATACAAGGAAATGGAAAATGGCGCCGTCTTTGATATCGACGTCGTTAAATGCGAGCCGCCGAGGCTGCTCGTGGTGTCCTGGCCGGCCGAGGGCGTTGTTTCCGAGGTCGAATTTCGCTTTTCGGAGGAAAACGGTAAAGTGCGCCTTGAATTGATCCAGCGCGATCACGGTTCGCCGGACCAAATGATTGGCGCTCTCGGCGGCTGGCACACGCATCTCGATATCATGGTCGACAAGCTCAACGGCGAAACGCCGAAGCCGTTCTGGAAGACCCATACGGCGCTGGTTGAAGACTATAGCGAGCGTTTCAAGAGCCATCTTGCGACGCTGAAGTGACGGACGCCTTGGCTTATACGATCCGCTCGCGGGAGATCTCGAAGGCGCGGATATCGCGGCTTACGAGGCCAGCCTTTTGCAGCGCCGCGCGCCACTCGGTTAGATGCGGCTGGGCGAAATGGGCGTCGAGGGCTTCCATGCTCTCCCAATATTCAAGGACAATGATGGTGTCCGGCTCAAGGACATCGCGACCATAGGAATAATCCAGGCAACCAGCCTCCTTCCGGCTCGCCATGATGTTTTTTTCCATCATGTCGCGAACAGCCTCAAAGCCGCCGGGCTTTGCTGTGACTTTTCCTGAAACGATGATCATGCAGGCTCTTCCGTTCGGTTGATCGCGGGGCCCGCGTCGTTATAAGGCGGGAGCCTTACATAACGCCGGAGCGCCCTCATGAACATTCACGAATATCAGGCCAAGCAAGTCCTCAAAAGTTTCGGCGCCCCCGTGTCCGACGGCCGTGTCGTTTTGAACGCTGCCGAGGCGGCGGCGAAAGCCAAAGAACTGCCGGGGCCGATCTATGTGGTGAAGGCGCAGATCCATGCCGGCGGGCGCGGCAAGGGTAAATTCAAAGAGGGAAGCGCCGGCGATGGCGGCGGCGTTCGCCTCGCGAAATCGCCGGACGAGGCGGCGAAATTTGCTGAAGAACTGCTCGGCGCGACCCTCGTCACCACACAGACAGGCGCGGCCGGCAAACAGGTGAACCGGATCTATATCGAGGACGGCTCCGATATCGAGACGGAGCTATATCTGTCGGCGCTGGTCGATCGCGGCACCGGTCAGATTGCGTTTATCGCCTCGACTGAAGGCGGCATGAATATCGAGGAAGTCGCCGAGGAAACGCCGGAAAAGATCATCACGGTGCGGATCGACCCAGTGACGGGTTGTATGCCCCATCATGCGCGCCGCGTTGCACAGGCGCTGGGCCTTAAAGGCGCGCCGGCCAAACAGTGCGGCAAGCTGATCCCGATCCTTTACAAAGCCTTCACCGAAAAAGACATGTCGATGCTGGAGATCAATCCCCTGATCGTGACCAAGGGCGGCGAACTTCTGGTGCTGGATGCGAAAGTCGGCTTCGACCCGAACGCCATGTTCCGCCACGATGACATTTTGAAGCTGCGCGACGTAACGGAGGAAGACCCGGCCGAGCTTGAAGCCTCCAAGCATGACCTTTCCTACGTCAAACTCGACGGCAATATCGGCTGCATGGTCAACGGCGCCGGGCTCGCCATGTCGACCATGGACATCATCAAGCATTATGGCGCCGAGCCGGCGAACTTTCTCGATGTGGGCGGCGGCGCAACGAAAGAAAAAGTCACCGAAGCCTTCAAGATCATTCTTTCCGACCCTGCGGTCGAGGGCATCCTCGTCAACATCTTCGGCGGCATCATGAAATGCGACATCATTGCGGAAGGGGTCGTCGCCGCGGCGAAAGAAGTGAAACTCGAAGACCCGCTGGTCGTGCGCCTTGAAGGCACTAATGTCGAAAAGGGCAAGGAGATCCTGCGGAACTCAGGCCTTGCGATTATTCCTGCGGATGACTTGGAAGATGCGGCGCAGAAGGTTGTGGCGGCGGTGAAGGGAGCGGCGTGACGAGCCGCGGCGAATTCACCTTCCTTCATCCCCTCCGTGTACGGTGGAATGAATGCGACCTGCAGGGGATCGTGTTCAATGTGAACTACCCCCTCTATTTTGACATCGGCATCTGGGAATACACCCGCGCGCTGGGATATGCGAAAGGCGACGCGCCGGAATTTGTTACCGCGCGACTTGAATGTGATTTCCGCAGCGCTGCCCATTTCGATGACGAACTTCAGATCGGCGTGCGTTGCGCGCGGTTTGGAACAAAATCATGCGCCATGGCGTTCGCCGCTTTCCGCGGCGAGACATTGCTCGCCGAAGGCCTCACTACCTATGTCGCAGTGCAGCGCGGCACGACGGACACCATGCCGCTCGAGCCGAGCTATATTGAGCGCGTGCTGGCGTTTGAAAAAACACCGCCCGAGCAAGCATGATGGTCTCTATCGCACGAAACGATATAAATTTCGACGCCGACTGAAATTTTTTAAACTGATTTTTGCTTTGATGGTCTTGCCGCGCATCATGCAAAGACAACGTAGTGCTTTAAATTTACTTGCAAAGTTTTCAACAGAACTCACGTAAAAAATGCCGGCACTTGTGTGCAACTTCCTGCTCCGTTTTTTTATTGCACCCGACAGTTGACTGATCACTGGAAAAAATTACGGTCCCGGCCGGGGTAACGCTGGGGAGCCAAATTCCATGTCAGAAAAAAGCTTTCATCACGATTCGTCCGATCCCGGATGTAATAAAGTTATTGTGCAATGCGAGACGGAGCAACGGTCGCTGATCACGCTATTGTTGATGCTCGGGTGGGTCATTATTCCCGCCATCATCATCATTAGCATCTACGTGTTGCCGCGCGATTGTTTGCTTTGCGATATCGAATATGTCGAACGAAAAATTGAAGATTGTGCGGACCTCGGCCCGCTTGCAAATGATCGGCGCCAAAGCGAAGGGCTGGCCGTCCCACACCCTGATGGTACGTGCAAAAATGTAAAAGAAATCATTTGGGATAGCATCGACTATAAAAAAATCGCAGCAGCGGCTTGCGAAGAATGTGGTGACGGCGGCGGCGGGGGAGGCGCTCCAGCGCTGAACGTAGATTGGCCGCTTGTGTTTGGCGGTGAACAAGGCGGCTTCGATCCAGTTGTTATTGAAATTGAAGATGCGTTTGACGTCGATGCTGCGGGGAATGTCACGTTCGAAAATACAAAAGGTTGCATGACAGCCGTCATTGGCATCGAAGTGCAGGCCGAAGACAATGGCGTGCAGCCGGGAGATGCGAAGGATACAGTTCTATTCCGAGAGGAAGATCTCGATTTGCCGCCTTTCTGCAACGTAAAGCCGACCAATCCGTCGAAGACTGTTTGGAGCTTGCTTGATCGTCCGAGGGTGCAATACACGCGAACGGTGCGCAGGCCGCAAAACTTGCAGCCGGCCGCTAATGGCGACGACGAAAATCTAGATCAATGGGAGCACGTGTCCGCGCCCTACGCGGTATTTATCGCGCAGCAAAAGAACAATCCGGACCATATTTCCGTCTTCGTCCTGTTCGTGGACTTCGTAACGAAAAAACCGGCGGTTGTAGAAATCGCCATTGAAAGCCTTATCCGGCGGAAGTCAGTGATTTCACAAAGCGGGAGTGTTCAGTTGATCAGTAACTTCAAGCTGAATTCTTTAGATAAGACGATCACGTTCCAGGTTGGTTATGGGGCTGAAGAAATCGCTGTCGCCGGATATGATTTCGGACCAGAATCAACGAACGCAGGTATTGCGAGGCGCAATCGCGACTCTTCCGGATCTTATGTCGTCTGTCTTGACGATAATGCATCGGTAACAAACGTTTACCGTCGCGACCTTGGCGGTGTTTGTCCGGCCTAGCGTAAACCCAGCTTATCCTTAAGTGCGCCGCCCGCGTTTGTCGCGGGCGGCTTTTTTTTCGCGCCGGCGCCCGAAAATTAAGCGCCGATTGACCCGGGACGGCCCGCCGCCGTAAGACGCGCGTTCGTTTATTCGGAAAGCAACGCACCCATGGCCGCCGCCACCATCAAAGAATTCACCGCCGCCGACGCCGCGGACGCAAAATCCTGGCCTTTTCAGGAAGCGCAACGTCTCATCAAGCGCATGGAGCGTGTGAAGAAGGACGGGCCCGTCGTTTTCGAAACGGGATACGGGCCTTCAGGGCTTCCTCATATTGGTACGTTTCAGGAGGTCGCGCGCACGACCATGGTGCGCCGCGCGTTCGAGTTGCTGACGGGACGCGAAACGACGCTGATTTCCTTTTCCGATGACATGGATGGTCTCAGGAAAATCCCCCCAAACGTGCCGAATCCGGAAAAGCTCGACGCGTTTGTCGATATTCCGTTGACGAAAGTCCCCGATCCGTTCGGCACCCATGAAAGTTTCGCGCACCACAACAATGCGCGGCTTCGGGCGTTTCTTGATCAGTTCGGGTTTGACTATGAGTTTCGTTCGTCAACGGAGGAATATGAATCCGGCGTGTTCGATGCAATGCTTATGCGTATGCTCGAAAAATACGATGACGTGATGAACATCATCCTGCCGACGATCGGTGATGAGCGCAAACAGACTTACTCGCCGTTCCTGCCGATCTCGCCGACAAGCGGCAAGGTGCTTTATGTGCCGATGCTCGAACGCGACGTCAAAGCAGGGACCGTCGTCTTTGAAGACGAGAACGGCGAAAAAGTGAAAACAAACGTTACTGGCGGCGCCGTCAAGCTGCAATGGAAAGCCGACTGGGCCGGGCGCTGGTTTGCGTTGGGCGTTGATTATGAAATGGCCGGCGAAGATCTGACCGAGTCGACGAAATTGTCGTCGCGCATTGTCCGTGCGCTTGGCGGCGAACCACCGGAGGGGTTCAATTACCAGCTCTTTCTGGATGAGCACGGAAAGAAGATATCTAAAACAAAAGGCAATGGCATTTCAATCGACGAATGGCTGACTTATGCGTCGCCGGAAAGTCTTTCTCTTTATGTTTTTCAAGCGCCCAAAAAAGCCAAGAAACTCTATTTCGATGTGATCCCGAAAGCGGTCGACGAGTATTGGACGTTTCTTGAAAAGTATAAAAATCAGGACGGCGCGAAAGCGCTCGACAATCCTGCCTGGCACATCCATGAGGGTGCGCCTCCTGCCGCGACGCCGCCGGTCAGTTTTGCGATAATTCTAAATCTGGTTAGCGCTTCGGGGTCGGCTGACGCCGACGTGTTGCGCGGGTTTGTTCGTAAATACCGACCGGATGCGAGCGCTGAAGAATTGGCGGCGGCCGAAGCGATGATTGGTTTTGCCGGGCGGTATTTCGATGAATTCATCAAGCCGCATAAACAGTTTCGCCTGCCGACTGACGCCGAACGCGCGGCGCTTGAAACGTTGTCGGCGCGTATCCGCGAACTTGGCGAAGGCGCTGCTGAAGACGATTACCAAACCGCGGTCTTCGACGCTGGCAAGGCCAACGGTTTTGCAGATAATTTGCGCGAATGGTTCAAGGGCATTTACGAAATTGTCTTCGGCCAGTCTGAAGGGCCGCGCATGGGGCCGTTCGTCAAGATTTACGGCGCTGTCGCATCTGCTGAAATGATCGACGCTGCGTTAGCGCGCGACTAATCGATGCCGATCATTTTTCCGAAGTCGGAATAGCGGCGCGTTTTGCGCGCTTCCATCTCTTCGTCTGTGGGTGGGTTGGCTGCGTAGTCGAATGAGACGCCCGTTCCCTCAATAATTCTGTTCATAAAGTGGAACAGTGCGGCCACTTGTATGGCGTCATAGAGCGCCCGCTCAGACCAGCCGGCGTCATAAACGCTGCGCGCGTCGGCGTCCGTCAGTCTGGGCGGGAGGTCTTTCAGCTTGGCGACATAACGAAGGATGGGTTTGAGTTTTTCATCGACCGGCGCCGTCTCGATATCCGAAACAAGCGCATCGATCACGGCGTCGTCGATCCCGAACGCACGGGCATAGAGTTTATGAGCGCCAAAACAGAAATTACATGCGTTCAGACCTGAAACATAGGCGGCGATCAACTCGCGTTCCGCCACTGAAAGCGGGCTCTCGCCCCGCAGCAAAATGTCGTGATAGTCGAGGAGCGGGCGCACCTGTTCGGGAAACGCTTTGAAGACGTCGGAAAGATGCGGTGTTTTGGGCAGGCCTGGAAAAAGCGGCATTGCGTCAGTATTTCCTCGCAGCGTTGCGGCGCGCGACTTTTATAAACGCTCGCCGGAAAGGTAGCGGGCGACGTCAATATAATCGATCACCAGCGACGTCAGGTTCGTCGCAAAGAGAACGGCGATCCATTTGCCGCCGGCAGTCTGCAAGTCCCAATGCTTTCGGCGCAGCCAAAGATAAGCCAGCAGCGGTGTCCAGAATACCACATGGGCGAGCCCGAGGATCCGTTGATACCCATATTCGGCGAACAGCCAGTTCATGAAAATGGCGTTGCCGACCATGGCGATCAAAACCCATTTGGCCTCGGGACGGCGAATGAAGACCAGCCCGCCGGCGACATTCACCAACACCATCCAGCCGAGCCAACCCTGCAGCCATAATGGCTGCATCATAATCGCTTCGCTAAACGTTTGGGCGGCAATTTCTGTCATGTTGTTCTCCATGGGCGGCGGACTTGTATTAAGACCGGTGCAAATTCTGTTTACCAATCGTGAACGTGGTTTAGCAGTCGTGTCACAAGAGCGCTAACAGCATATTTTGTCGTTCGCGATGTTTCTTTCTTCCATGATTTTAGCAGAATGCATCACGACAAACAGGTGAAAAATTTTCGCCAATATATTTTCACGGACAAATTGCAACGCGCCGTCAAAAGCTTACTTCGATTGCGGCGAAAATTCGGCAAAGCGATTTTGTGTTTTCTGTTCGCAGTTGCGCAATATTGTTATAGACTCACATTTATCGCCGCAAAGCGAAACCTATTATTAGGGGCCTTGCATTAACCTTGCTGTTCGAAGCGCTGCGTTCCGGCGCCGCGGCGGCCGTTAATCGAGGATTCGAGATCGGGAGACGACGGGCCGGAAAGGGACGCAACGGAAGCGGACAACATTATGTCAAACGCCTGTCACGATGCGGAGAGCTGGACGCGGTTGCGTCGCCCGATTGATGACGCGGCTTGTTCAGCGCTCGCGGGCGCCTACATCAAATTGGTGGTGGCGATTACGGCGGCGCGCAAACGAACGATGCGAATGACAAACGAACTTTTAAACTGGGCGAAGCGGGGCGTCGGGCTGAACAGGGCCGGCGCTTTTTTTGTCCGTAAAATTCAAGTTACAGCGAATAATCAATTGGCGGCGGTGAAAGAGTGAGTGAGACCATGACCGAGAATGATAACCTCGACGTATTCGATGCTTTCTCAGAGAGCTATTCACGGGTGAAGCAAGAAGCGATGTCGCTGCGCGATTATCTGCTTGCGGCGCGGGATGATCCGATGCTTTACGCAACACCAGCCGAACGCATGGTGCAGGCGATCGGCGAACCGGAGATGTTCGATACGTCGAAGGATCCCCGCCTTGCGCGCATTTTCTTCAACCGTACGATCCGCCGCTACAAAGCTTTCGAAGGCTTTTACGGTATGGAAGACACGATCGAACGGATCGTTTCTTTCTTCCGACATGCGGCGCAGGGCCTCGAGGAAAAACGCCAGATCATTTATCTCCTCGGCCCGGTCGGCGGCGGTAAATCATCCCTCGCCGAATGCCTGAAGGAGTTGATGGAAGAATTTCCCATCTATGTCCTGAAGGCGGGCGACGAAATTTCGCCAGTGTTTGAAAGCCCGCTCGACCTCTTTCAGGCCGACAAGCTGAAAGAACTCCTGCAGGAGAAATATAATATCGACAAGCGCCGCCTGACCGGATTGATGAGCCCGTGGGCGGTCAAGCGTCTCGATGAATTCGGCGGTGACATTTCGAAATTCGAAGTCGTTCGACTTTATCCGTCGAAACTTCGCCAGATCGCGATTTCGAAAACCGAACCAGGCGATGAAAACAATCAGGATATTTCAACGCTGGTCGGCAAGGTCGACATCCGTAAGCTCGAACATTTCAGCCAGGACGACACGGACGCGTACTCATATTCCGGCGGCTTGTGCCGCGCCAATCAGGGCCTTCTGGAATTTGTTGAGATGTTTAAAGCGCCGATCAAGGTGCTGCATCCGCTCCTGACCGCGACGCAGGAACAAAACTATATCGGCACTGAAGCGCTCGGCCCCATTCCATTTCAGGGCATTATCCTCGCGCACTCCAATGAGAGCGAATGGCAACAGTTCCGCAACAACAAGAATAACGAGGCGTTCCTTGACCGCATTAATGTGATCAAGGTGCCGTATTCATTGCGCGTCACGGAAGAACGCCAGATCTACGAAAAGCTTCTGCGCTCCTCGGAACTGGCGACTGCCGATTGCGCGCCGGAAACGCTTGATCTGCTCGCCCGCTTCTCCGTGCTGACGCGCCTGAAAGAACACGAAAACTCCAATCTCTATTCGAAACTGCGCGTTTATGACGGCGACAAGCTGAAGGACACCGATCCCAAAGCGAAAAGCCATCAGGAATATCGCGACGCCGCCGGCATCGATGAGGGTATGGACGGGATTTCGACGCGCTTTGCCTATAAGGTTCTGTCGGAGACGTTTAATTTCGACACAGAGGAGGTCGCCGCCGATCCGGTGCACCTCATGTATGTGCTGGAAAACCGCATCAAGCGCGAACAATACCCAGAGGAGATCGAGAAAACATATCTCGATTTCATCAAGTCGGAACTGTCACAGCGTTATGCGGACTTTATCGGCAAGGAAATCCAGAAAGCCTATCTCGAAAGCTATGGCGAATACGGCCAGAATCTCTTTGACCGATATATCTCCTTTGCGGATGCGTGGATCGAGGATCAGGACTTTAAAGACGCCGATACCGGTCAGCTTCTTGATCGCTCGACGCTCGACGGGGAGCTTTCAAAAATCGAAAAGCCGGCCGGCATCGCCAACCCCAAAGACTTCCGCAACGAAGTCGTCAAATTCGCCTTGCGGGCGCGGGCGAACAATGAGGGTAAGAACCCGCGTTGGACGTCGTATGAAAAACTGCGCAACGTCATCGAAAAGCGCATGTTCTCACAGGTTGAAGATCTTCTGCCGGTCATTTCGTTTGACTCTAAGAAAGATTCCGAGACCGCGGACAAACACGAAAACTTTGTCTCGCGCATGACCGAACGCGGTTACACGTCCCGTCAGGTGCGTCGCCTCGTTGAGTGGTATATGCGCGTGAACAAGGCAGGATGATTGGAGGGGTTAGGGAACAGGGATTAGGGATTAGCTGCGTGAAATCCTAATCCCAATACCCTAATCCCTATTCCCTTATGCAACTCTCCCACTTCATCGACCGGCGCAAAAATCCCAAGGGTAAATCCCTTGGGAACAGGCAGCGCTTTTTGAAACGCGCCAAGGCGCAGATCAAGGATGCGGTCAACAAATCCCTGCGCGACCGCTCGTTGAAGGAAATCGACAAGGGCGAGAAAATTTCGATCCCTACGAAATCGACGGCCGAGCCGCGCTTTCGTCTGGACCCGGAAAAGGGCCAGCGCGAAGTCGTCCATCCGGGTAACAAGGAATTCGGGCAGGGCGACAAGATCAAAAAACCGCCCAAAGGCGCCGGCAAGGGAAAAGGCAAGAAAGCCTCGACCGACGGTGATGGCGAAGATGCGTTTCAGTTTACGCTGACGCAGGACGAGTTTCTCGACATTTTCTTTGAAGATCTGGAATTGCCAAACCTCGTTAAGCGTTCGCTGAAAGAGATCAAAGCGTATGCGTGGAAGCGCGCAGGCATAACGGTCGCCGGTTCACCGACAAATATGAACCTCATTCGCACCATGCGTAACGCCCATGGGCGGCGTCTCGCTCTGCGCCGTCCGTCCACGAAGGAAATGAACGCACTGAAAGAGCGCCTCTTTGCGCTTGAGCGTATCGCGCAACCGGATGAGGCGCAGATCGCCGAAAAAAAAGACATCCTCGCAAAGCTCGAAGACATGGAAGCGCGCCGCCGCTGGGCGCCGTTCATTGATCCGCTGGATGTTCGCTACAACGCATATGAGCCAACGCCGGTGGAAACGACCGCAGCGGTCATGTTCTGTCTGATGGATGTTTCGGGCTCCATGGGTGAGCGGGAAAAAGATCTCGCCAAGCGTTTCTACATGCTGCTGTATCTGTTCCTGAAGCGGCGTTATGAGCGTGTTGAGGTTGTTTTTATCCGCCACACACATCACGCCGAAGAAGTTGATGAGGAAACATTCTTCTATTCGCGCCAGTCCGGCGGCACCGTGGTTTCGACGGCCTTGGATAAAATGCTGGAAGTGCAAAAAGAACGTTTCCCTGCGGCTGATTGGAACATCTATGTGGCGCAGGCGTCGGACGGCTTCACGCAGTCGGGCGATGCGAAAGCGTGCGTTGAGCTCTTGCAGAACGCCGTCATGCCGATCAGTCAGTACTACGCCTATATTGAAATCCTAGACGAGCGCGAGCTTGAAGTTTTTTCATCGGACGATTCAGGCGCTGAGCTCTGGCGCGCCTATCGCAGTTTCGCGCCGGCCTTTCCAAACTTCGCGCAGACCCGTATCGCGCGCCCGCAGGATATCTTCCCAGTCTTCCGTGAGTTGTTCGCGAAGAACAAACGGGAGGCGGCGTGATGG
>JAJFFU010000126.1 GCA_021776465.1 Parvularculaceae bacterium | reverse complement strand
CCGCACCGGCCACGGCTTTGACGTGCACGCTTTTGAGGATGGGAACGCCGTCGTCATTTGCGGCGTTGAAATTCCCCATGACAAAAAACTGAAAGGCCATTCCGACGCCGATGTCGGCATGCACGCGCTGACCGACGCCATCTTCGGCGCGATTGGTGAGGGCGATATCGGCGATCATTTCCCGCCGTCTGATGTACAATGGAAAGGCGCGCCATCACGCATCTTTCTGGAAAAAGCCCGCGATCGTGTCGCCGCGCGCGAAGGCCGCATAACCCATTGCGACGTCACGCTGATGTGCGAGGCGCCGAAAATCGGACCGCATCGCGATGTGATGCGCAAGGCTCTCGCCGAGATTCTGAACATCGACGCGGGACGTATTTCCGTTAAAGCGACAACGACGGAGCAGCTTGGCTTCACCGGAAGACGCGAAGGTATTGCCGCTATGGCGACCGCCACCGTTGCATTGCCTGAACCGTCGTGACCCATACCCATCGCATAAGGTCTCTGGCGCAAAGCGTGATCGACAAGGGCGGCGCCGACGGCGCGATGATCGCAACGGCGGAATCGTGTACCGGCGGATTGATCGCCGCAGCGCTGACCGATGTTCCGGGCTCATCCGCAGTGGTCGACCGGGGCTTCGTCACCTATTCCAATGAAGCGAAAACCGAGATGCTTGCCGTTCCGCCAATATTGATCGAGCAGTTTGGCGCGGTCAGCGCAGAAGTCGCGCGCGCCATGGCGCAAGGCGCCGTCCTCAATTCCCGAGCCGACGTCGCGGTTTCGGTCACCGGCATCGCTGGTCCGGGCGGCGGCACAGCGGACAAGCCGGTGGGGCTTGTCTGGTTCGGTCTAGCAAAAGCCGATGGTTATGTGCGTGTCGAACTTCGCGTCTTTGCCGTCGGCTCGCGCGATTACGTTCGCACCAAAGCCGTCGAAACTGGCTTGCAGCTATTGCTGGCCGGCCTCGCCACCTGAGCCATTTTCGTCATAGACCTCGAACGCCCGCTCAACAAAGGCATCGGTCATCCGCGCAAATGCTTTTTCGAAAACCATCATCGCGGTCGTATGTAAGAGCATGTTACGAAATCGAAACTCGATAAAGAAATCGATGTTGGAGCCACCCTCCGAATAATCGGCAAATCGCCATCGCGTGCGCAACGCCGAAAATGGACCTTCCGTGTAATGGGCGTCAATCGAATGCGATGCGGGATCGAGCGTCACCTTGCTGCGGAATTTTTCACGGAATACCTTGTACGCAACAACCATGTCGGCTCCGAGCGTACCAGCGCCGTTTTCGATATTGCGATCGACGACCCGCAACGCGATGCACCATGGCAGAAAATTCGGATATTTTTCGACGTCAGCTACAAGGTCGTACATTTGTTGTGCACTGAACGGCACATCCGTTGTCGTCCGTCGTGACGTCATTCGGCCGACTTGGCCTTGCGCCCATAGCCGTCAAACAGATCGAGCATGCGCTCTTTCCACGCTTCAACCGCCTGCGGCGCTTCGTATAATGGCTTCAACGTAACGGAGCGCTGCCACATGAATGCGCTCATCACCTGATAGTCAGCGACGAACGGTTTATCGCCGCCCAGAAATTTGTGCCGCGCGAGTGGCGCAGCAAGGGTCTGCAACGACGCTTCCAGATTTTCGGTCAGGCCGGACGTCGCGGCGAGTTCTTCGAGCGTTTTGCCAAACTTTTTCTCCCGCGTATCTCGGAAATAATCTTTGTCGTCTTCATGGGCGTGCGACCAGACCTTTACAAACAACATCGGGCCGAGAAACGGATAAATTCGCGCGCCGAGCCACGCCTGATAAAAATCGGACGCCGCCCGTTCTGCACCCGTTGTTGTGAACGGTTCGCCGGCGACGTTTTTCTCAAGCCAAGCAATGATGCGCGCGCTGTCGGTGATAGTCTCTTCGCCCGTCACCAATATCGGTACGCGGCCATGTTCAGGATCGGGATAGTGCGTCTTGTCGGCAAACCGCACCGGTTCAGTCTCAAACGCGACGCCTTTGTGCAGCATCGCGAATTTCGCCAGCCAACACCAGGGGCTCGGGCGAACGTCAATATCGGCAAGCGCAAGATCATAGAGTTTCATGAACTGTCCTACGCATTGCCGATTTTTTTATTTCGCGCCGCCTTCAGCCGCGCGAAGTCTTCGCCCGCATGATGCGACGACCGTGTCAGCGGCGCCGAGGACACCATGAGGAAGCCCTTGGCCCGCGCCATTGTCTCATAAGCCTTGAATTCATCGGGATGAACGAACCGGTCGATCGGCGCATGTTTGCGGGTTGGCTGCAAATACTGACCGATGGTGATGAAGTCGACGCCGGCAACACGCATGTCGTCCATGATCTGCATCACTTCCTCACGCGTTTCGCCGAGGCCAACCATGATGCCGGATTTCGTGAACATCTGCGGGTCGCGTTCCTTGACCCGTTCGAGAAGCCGCAAGGAATGGAAATAACGCGCGCCGGGCCGGATCGAGAGGTAAAGCCGCGGAACGGTTTCGAGATTGTGGTTGAAGACGTCCGGTTTGGAATCAATAACAATTTCCGCCGCGCCGTCTTTGCGCAAAAAATCAGGCGTCAATATCTCGATTGTCGTCTGCGGCGCCGATTGGCGAATTGCGAGAACAACGTCAGCGAAATGTTTTGCGCCGCCGTCAGTGAGATCGTCACGATCAACAGACGTGATGACAACATGGGAAAGGCCCATCTCCGCGACGGCCTCGCCTACATGGCGCGGCTCTTCGGGATCGAGCGCCCCCGGCAAGCCGGTCTTCACATTGCAGAACGCGCAGGCGCGCGTGCACGTGTCGCCCATGATCATCATGGTGGCGTGGTTTTGTTCCCAGCACTCACCAATATTCGGGCAGGCCGCTTCCTCGCAAACCGTCGTCAGGTTTTTCGCACGCACGATGGCGCGGGTTTCCTGATAGCCTTTCGACATTGGCGCTTTCACGCGGATCCACGCGGGCTTGCGCAGGATCTCGCTTTCCGGGCGCGCCTGTTTTTCCGGGTGGCGCGGGCGCTCACGCGCATTTCCAATGTCGATCAGTGTCGCCATGGCGCCCATATAGACGCCGGCGCGGCCGAATGTAAGAGGCGTCCGGCCATTCCGGCGCGCCTGCTAGCGCAGAATTAACGTACTTTAAACAAGGCGTTCGACTGTCTCAATCAACTCGTCGAAACTGCGGTGGATGATAGCGCCGTCGAGCGGTTCGCCCAACGCGACGTTGACCGCCTCCCAGGCATCAATAGAGTTAATTTGCGGCGCAGTCCCGCGTTGATTAAGTTTCGATCCTTCAGCGGAAAATTTCACGAGTTCGCGCGACACCGGCAGGCGCAGCCAGCGCCAGATACGACGGTTCATTTCGCCATTCTGATAAAGCGCCCAGCGCGGATCTTCGTCATCGCTGCCGATATCGAAAAACATCGTCTTCAAATCACCGGCGTCCGCAAGGACCAGAACGCCATGTTCATGCTCGAAAAATCGCGGCGCTCGGCCGTTACTGAGGAATGAGGATTCACCGAAGCCGCAGCGCAAATCAGCGACTGCCTTCTTTTTCGCGGTCGCCTGGTTTTGAAATTCAGCGACAATATTCGGCCACTCCTGCTTGCCGACAAGATAGACGCCGGCGCCGACAATCAAACTAATGATCAAACCGACCTGCAACGCCGGCACGATACCGGCGCCTTGATAGACAAACGCGATCGCGACTGGCGCAATCAATGCAAACGCCGCAGCGATCGGCCTTTTGAAACCGATCAAGTCCTCACGCGCATAATCGTTTACGTTATCTTTAAACGCCGCGTTGGTCTGTAACCGAGCGGCGACAGGAACAGGGATGGAAACACGAGCGGTCGACAACATTTACTCTCTCCAGAAAACTAATTCTGAAAACGATGCGCCGCAGGCTTTTCCGATCATTTAAGCCGGCGCAGGTAAATTGAATCGCATTTGTACAAACGCGGCGACATAACCATGAATGTCTGTTTGCTGACCGAAGCGTAATGATTCAATTGTGCGGAATTCGCCTCAAAGCGGAACAGCGGTTCGGCGCAACACTTTCCGAATAGAGAAATTTGTAATGACCCGTTCAACACCGGGCAGCCGCGTTAGAATATCGTTGTGGATGCGCTCATAATGGGCGCCGTCGCGGCACAATATGCGTAAAAGATAATCAGACAGTCCCGCCATGAGATAACATTCCATGATTTCATCATGGCGCGCGACTGCCTTTTCGAAGGCGTTCAACGTCGCTTGCTGTTGGTTTTTTAAGGTCGCCTGCACGAACACGGAAGTTTCAAGTCCGGCCAGCCGTTCGTCGATCAATGTCACGGTCTGTGTGATGACCCCGGCTTCGCGCAAATCCGCCACGCGCTTGTGGCAAGCCGATGGTGACAGGCCCACGCGCTCGCCGAGCTCGGAAAACGAGGTTTGCCCGTTCGCCTGCAAAATTTTCAGGATCGTCCTGTCGAACTTGTCGATCTCGCCGAACATTATTTCGCCAAATGCCTCGCGCCACGAATATTACGCTGATTTTTTCGCCAGAATGGGAAAAATGTCAAAATAATTCGTCGGCCGAAGGATATAATTCAGAAAAATGCCGCCACAGGAGGAAATCATGCGCGTTGGGGTGCCAAAGGAAATCAAGAATTCTGAATTTCGCGTCGGCCTCGTGCCGGGTAGCGTTCGTGAATACGTAGCCAACGGACACACAGTGTTGGTCGAAACCGGCGCCGGCGCCGGGATCAAGGTCAGCGACGCAGATTACGCGGCCGCCGGCGCGACGATCGCACCGGACGCCGCCACGGTTTTTGCCGACGCAGATATGATCGTGAAAGTAAAAGAACCGCAGGCTGTCGAATGGAAACAGCTTCGCGAAGGCCAGATCCTTTACACTTATCTCCATCTCGCGCCCGATCCTGACCAGACCCGTGGCCTGATCGACTCTGGCGTTACCGCCGTCGCCTATGAAACGGTTACCGACCCGTTCGGAGGATTGCCATTACTGGCGCCGATGAGCGAAGTCGCCGGCCGCCTTTCCATACAAGCGGCGGCCTATTCGCTAACGGCCCATCACGGCGGTCGAGGCCTGTTAATGGGCGGCGTGCCCGGCGTGCTGCCGGCAAAAGTGCTCATCATCGGCGGCGGCGTCGTCGGCACGCATGCGGCGCGTATGGCGGTCGGTCTGGGAGCGGACGTCACCATTCTGGATCGCAGCCAGAAACGCCTTGCGGAACTTGATGAACATTTCGAAGGCCGCGCGAAAACCCGTTACTCAACTTACGAAGCCCTGGATGAAGAAACAGACACCGCCGACGTCGTTGTTGGCGCCGTGCTTATTCCCGGCGCAAGCGCCCCAAAGCTCGTGACCCGTGAAATGCTGAAAGGCATGAAGGAAGGCTCCGTCCTCGTCGACGTGGCGATCGATCAAGGGGGATGTTTCGAAACATCAAAAGCAACGACCCACGAAGACCCAACTTACGTTGTTGACGATGTTCTCCATTATTGCGTCGCGAATATGCCGGGCGCCGTGCCGCTGACCTCATCGCACGCACTCAACAATGCGACCCTGCAATATGGGCTGATGCTCGCCAATAAGGGGTTGGACGCGCTGCGCGCCAATGAGCATTTGCGCAATGGCCTTAACGTCCATCGGGGAAAAGTGACCTATAAGGCCGTTTCTGACGCCCTTGGAATTGGATACGAGGATCCAATGTCTGTTCTTGGTTAAGGGGTGCTAACCTTTGCTGCGGCGCAGCATTTGCAATTAATCACTCCTTCGTTACCGCCTCGTAACGCTTTGTCGCCAGTGTTTGCGATGAACCGACTTGAATAAACGCCCGTGGCGCGGGCATAAGGGATGCAGAGGAGAGACTGGCTATGCGAAATCTAGCGATTACCGCCGCCATTGCTGCGTTGTCATTCGGCGCATCAGCGGCAGCCGCGCCGTTTTCTCTCAACGCATCATCCGAAGCCGATCGCGGTAATGCGAAGGCGGAAACTCGCGGTTTCGTCGAAACTGTACTCGATACAACGACGAGTGCGTTCGGATTGGTTTTCACTGCTGGCGAGAAACACGAAGAAGATCTTGTCCTGCGCTTTTATAAAAAGAGCGAAGGTTGCGAGGCTGACGAGGTCGCCGATGCGGAGACTGTTGCCGAGCCTGATGAAAAGAAAACGCCGGCCGGACCAGAGCCAATATATTTCGGCTTCTGACAAAACGACGTATTTCTGAACCATCGCGCGCCGCGGCTACCCGCCCGGCGCGTTTGTTTTATTAAGGCTTCTTGCCCCTTACTTTCCTGACATCCTTCAAGATCAAATTTCGACTCTGTTTAAAAAACAACATCGCCAAACCGCTAATCGCGAATAACAGCCCCGCTGCTGATGCGATGCGCAAGAGCGGATTGTTGAAATCGTTGCGCTCATCATAATCCATGATGTGCAGCATCCAGAAGAAATCATATAACCGCCAAACATCATTTCGGCGGCGCAGGATCTCGCCTGTTGTTGGCGAGACATAAATTCTCGTGTTGAGGCGGTCGTTAAAGACAGCACGCCACACCGGGCGCGGACCAATGCCGCGCATTTCCGTCCCCGGATCTTCAATCAGCACAATTCGAACCAGTTCCGCCTCGCCGGCAAAACCGTTTTGCGCGACAACACGGGCTTGATGTTCGCCGATTGGCGAAAGGCGCTCGCCATTTAGCGCGTCAAAAATTTGAGCGCCGGCAGCGGAGCGAACTTCATAGACTGGGCGACCGAGAAACTGGCGCAGCTCAATCTCATGGGCGCCCTCAGTCTTTGAGATGATCCGCTGTACAGGCACATAGTCTTCGACGCCAAGCTCAATCACGGCCGGCGCAGGCGCGCTTTTGTCGCCGCGCACGAGATCAATGTGATACCAGCTCATCACCACGCCGGAGAGCATCCATAGCAACACTTGAAAACCGAGCACGACGCCCGACCACAAGTGAATACGGCGGACTATCCCGGTAAGCCTCATTTCACCGATGCAAGATCAGACGCGGCGAGCGGCGTCGTCAGTAGCGTTTGAAAAGCATCCCAACCGTCCACACCATCGCGCTGCGCCGCACTGATATACTGCGCGACGAGATCGCGGCCGAGATTGTAGTTGATGACGTATCCACGATAGGTATCGATAAATGTAACGCCCTGCTCTGCGCGCTCGCGCGACTGCAGCCCGAATTCCATCAACATACGAACGGCCTCGTCTCGATCGATAGCGCCATCAAGATAGAGCCGCGCCGTATGATTGCGGGCGTGCGAGAGTTTCCGCCTCGCCTCGTTGAGCGTTGCGAGCGTCGCCGCCTTTTCCGGGTCCAATCCGGCAAGCGGAAACAGGACTTCGCGCTCGAATGCAATTTTTTCCTCGCCCGGAAACGCAAGTTCAATGCCGTAATTGGCCGACCCTTCCGCGGTAACGGAGAGCGGCGAGAACAGGGGATAAACGGAGTATTCGATCCATCCCTTCTTGCGCAATAAATCGCGTTCCAACATCACGTTCCAGGTGTGATGTCCGGGATATCCTTCATGACAACCGAGATCGACAGCGCGGTCGATAATGATCGGAAAGTCCGTGTTGACCTCGATCAAGCTCTCAAAGTCACCCTGATACCAATTATAACCGCTCCACGGTTTGTCGCTGACGAACGCCAGTTCAAAGCGCTCGTTCTCCGGCAAGTCGTAATGCGCAAGCGTGCGTTTCCTGCACTCGGCAATTGCGGCGTCAAAAACCGCCTGTAGATTTTCTTCCGGAATGGCGAGGCTGTTGCGAAAGGCATCCACCCGTTCATGAAGCGGCGCCTTGCCGGGCAACAGCGCATCAATGTCGGCTAATGCAGCGTGAAACGCCCGAACGTCATATTGCGGCGCGACAGCGTCATAAAGGCGCCGCGTTTCTTCGTCGAAATCAAATTCAATGCCGTTCGCCATACGAATACGGGCGCGGGCCGCGCGGACAAGTTTTTCGAGCATAGCGCTGCGAACGCCCGGGTCCGCTTCCGCGGCGTCTTTCGCACGCGCCAAAAGCGCTTCAGCGTCCGCTTCCAGCGCATCGAGCGGGCGGGCCTCAGACTTCGCATTTTCGGCCCACTCATCCGGGCCATGATAAGCATCGACAAAAGCCGGATCATGGACGCCGGCCGCAAGCGCGAGCTTTACAAAATCTTCTGCAACAGAATCGAGCGCATTTAGCGCCGCGTCACTTTCCGCAACGCCATCCTCAACAGGATCTGATGCCGACGATGCAACGGGCTCATCTTGCGCCGTTGAACCGTCGGCCGATGTTTTCTGCGTGTCGCCGCACGCCGCAACGAACATTAAAGCGGCGCCGGCGATCAAATATTTCATGGGAACGATCCGGCCGTCGTTAAACGGCGGCGCCTGTAAAGGTCGATGCGCCGAACGCGCCGAGCTGGACACTGCCATTGAGATTGCCGCCCTCTTCCTTGCCTTCAAAAGAAAGCGTGATCGGCATAGGCGAGGTTACCTTGGCGTCCCATTTCAGCGTGTCGCCTTCGACACGACCGTTTTCGATCGGCGCTGCGCCCGAGGGACCCGCCATATCGCCAGTGAGCGTATCGCCTTCCTGTTTCAAAGTCAGAACGCCGGTTTGTTCGCCCATAGGCGTTTTGATAACGAGGTTCCATTTGCCGTCGACTGCCATTCAATCCTCCTTTGCCGGCCTGGTAGAAGGCCGCAGTTTTTACGTCCGGCGGGACCTTACCGATTGCGGGCGCCCATGCAAGGGTGCGGTGCAGACGGCGTTTTAGCGCACCAGTTTGTACCGTTCGCCGGCAATCACAGCGCCATTTTCACCCAGCGCATTCAGGATTAAAAAGCGTTCCTGACGGTGCGACGCAAACGCCATGTACTGCGATAGCGCCGAGACCGAATCGCCGCGCTGGGCCGTCACCACATCAACACGGGTCGCCGCGGGAACATTGACCGAAGCCGGATCAATATCGCGAAGCGAACGAACCGACCGGTTGATCGCGTTTTCCAGTTGGCGTGTCTGGTTCGGGGGCGTCACCCAGAGAAAGACCCAATAGGACTGACCTTGCCACTGAATGGCGTAAGCGGAGACATCGACCGCGCCGTTTTGCGTGTTGGCCCGCCCGCGCCCGACCGCGCCGGGGCGACCATCAACACTAATGCGTTGCGCTGGCGAAAGATCGACCTTCAGCGCTTGCGACAGCGCCTGATTAATCAATGCTTCCGGACCGTCCTGTGACGCGGCGCTGGTAAACTGCATCTGCGCCCCTGACGACGATCGCGCCACAACAGCTTGCGACGTATTTCGCATCTCAAAACCGTTTGGCGCGGTAAACGCGAAACGCAGTTGCGGATGAATGAAGTCACGCCCGCGGACGAACCCCTGCCTGACCGGGTCGTCACCATAAAGAAGACCGTCAATGGCGTTGAAATATACCGAGCGATTGCGTTCATCCGATGCGGCGCCGGCCTGTCGCAAGGCATTCGCTTCCTGGGCTGCCCGCGCGACACGGTTTGCGGAGTTCGGGTGTGTCTTCAGATATTCCGGCGGCTGCTGCACGCCGGCGATTTGTGCATCAAGATTGGTCCACGCGCCAAGTGTATTCAAGAACTGTGCGGCGCCGATGGGATCATAGCCGGAGGATGCAAGAAGCCGCGTGCCGACGAGATCTGATTCATATTCCTGATCGCGCGAAAAGTTCAGGAGATAAAGTTGCGCCCCTTGTCCGACCGCCTGCGCCGTGTCGGCATCGCCGGTGAGAATCGCCGCTGCGACCGTTCCGATTTGCGCAATGTTTGATCGGCTGACCCGCTTTGCGATGTGGCGTTTGAAAATGTGGCCGATCTCATGACCGAGAACGCCGGCGAGCTCGGCCTCCGAATTGGCGAGCGCCAGCAAACCGCGCGTGACATAAACGTGGCCCGGAACCGCCATGGCGTTCACCACCGGGCTATCGAGAATATAGACGTTGATATCGGCGCCCGGCTGATCCGACGCGGTCATCAACCGGTCGAACACGCC
>JAJFFU010000125.1 GCA_021776465.1 Parvularculaceae bacterium | reverse complement strand
ATCTCCGCCGCCAGCGCCAACACCGCGATGCCGAAACAGCAGCGTTGTTGGATACGCCGCATTTTGTACAGAAGGCGCGCGACATTTATGGCTATAGCCATTTTATATGCGACACGGGCGGGTCAATTTGTGAAGTCGTCGACCCGAATGACAAAAACGACACGGTGTTGAAAGCACTGAGTGAGACGTGCCTGATCGTCCTAATCGAAGGCGACGACGCCCACGCGGAAGCGCTGAAGGCGCGCTTCAATAAGGCGCCGAAACCAATGTATTACAATGAAACGTTTCTCAAAGAGTGCTGGACGGACTATCTTCAAGAAACCGGTTTGAATGAAGACAAGATCGATCCGGACGCTTTCATTCGCTGGGGTTTTGCGCGGCTGATCGAATGGCGCAAACCGCGTTACAAAGCGCTCGCCGACAATTGGGGCGTCACCGTGTCAGCGCGTGACATTGAAGCGGTACAAACGCCGGAGGCCTTTTTAACGCTTATCGAAAACGCCGCCGCGCACTAATCAAGCGTACTCCGGTAGCGCAGCATCGCGACGCTTACCGCAGCGCCCGCGAATAACGTCATCGCCAGAAAGTCAAATTGCAGATCTGCAAAGCTTGCATCTTTCAACATCACGCCACGCACCACGCGCAGAAAATGCGTCAGCGGCAGCACTTCACCAATACCCTGCGCCCAGCCGGGCATGCCGCGAAACGGAAACATGAAGCCGGATAACAAAAGCGACGGCAGGAAAAAGAAAAATGTTAGCTGCATCGCTTGCATTTGCGATTTCGCCATCGTTGAAAATGTGAAGCCGAGCGCCAGATTTGCCAACACGAATATCAATACCCCCAACAGCAAAATCCATAAGGCGCCGGCGAACGGCACGCCAAATATAAACCGCGCGGCGAGAAGGACGACGCCTGTCTGGACAGCACCGACAAGCACGTAGGGCGTGATCTTTCCGAACATGACTTCGATCGGTTTCGCCGGCATGGCGAGCAGGTTTTCCATCGTGCCGCGTTCGGCTTCGCGGGTCATCGCCATTGACGTAATCATCACCAGCGTCATCGTCAGGATAACGCCGAGAAGGCCCGGCACAATATTATACTGCGTGACACCTTCCGGATTGTAGCGCCGATGGACAATCAATTCGAACGGACCGGGCTGCGCTGCGAGATTTTGCAACGGCCCCGTCAAATCATGTCGCAAGGCCCGTTCTAAAATAATTTGCGCCTGCGCCACAGCATTCGTCGACGCCGCGGGGTCCGATGCGTCCGCCTCAATCAAAATTTTCGGTCGTTCGCCGCGGATAAGCCGTTCGGTAAACCCGGCCGGGATGGAAACGACAAACGCGACTTCACCGCTGGCGAGCAAGCGATCGCTCTCGCGCGGGTCATCTGTCTCAAGGACGAAGTCATAATATTCCGACGTCCGAAGCGCCGTCAGCAGCGTGCGCACGATCGGCGTCTGCTCTTCCACGTGAACGGCTGTAGGTAAGTGTTTGGGATCCATGTTGATGGCGAACCCGAATAAAATGAGCTGAAGCACCGGCAACATCAGCATCATGCCGAACGTCAAGCGGTCGCGGCGCATCTGCACCAGCTCTTTTGCAAAAATTGCGCCGATGCGCGTAATATGATCGTTCATGCGTGCACTCGCTGATCGGCGCCAGCTTCCGCCATTAGCGCGATGAATGCATCTTCAAGGCTAGGCCGAACTTCATGCCAGACAACGCCATTGCGCCCGGCGCCGGCGATCGCCTGCTCGAGGCGATCGCGTTCGGTTCCGCTCACATGCAGCGCCGAACCGAAATAGGCGACATGTTCCACGCCGGGTTGGCGCTTCATGGTTTCAGACAAGGCGCGCACGCCGTCGCCTTCTGCGCGGAATGTCACAAGTGCAGACCGTTCGATGATTTTTTCAACGCGGCCTTCGGTGACGATTTTACCGTTAGCAAGGTAAACAATGCGATCGCACCGTTCGGCCTCATCCATATAGTGGGTCGAGACGAGAACGGTCATACCGTCCGTCGACAGACGATGGATTTCGTCCCAGAAATCACGCCGCGCTTGCGGGTCAACGCCTGCAGTCGGCTCATCAAGCAGCAACAGGTTTGGATTGTGCATCGACACCGCAGCCAGCGCCATGCGCTGTTTCCAGCCACCCGATAAGGCGCCGGCGATTTGATTTTGCCTGTGCGTTAGACCTAGGCTTTCAAGGGTTTCATCAACAACGCGCGCCAGCGGTCGCATCTGATACAGCCGCGCGACGAATTCAAGATTTTCGCGAATGGTGAGATCTTCCCAGAACGAAAACTTCTGGGTCATGTACCCGGTCTCGTTTTTGATTTGCGACGCTTCCGTTGCAATATCGTATCCGAGACATGTTCCCGCGCCCTCGCTCGCACGCAAAAGCCCGCAAATCATCCGGATGGTCGTCGTCTTGCCTGAGCCGTTCGGACCCAAAAAACCCCAGACCGCTCCGCGCGGCATCTGGATATCGACCCCGTCAACAGCGGTCTTGTCGCCAAAGCGTTTGACCAAACCGCGCACATCAATTGCGAACTCGCTCATGGCGCAGCGACATCCACCGGCAGGCCGGGCTTGAGACCCGTTGGCTCGAGCGGCCTTGCTTCAACAAGGAAAACGAGCTTGTCGCGAGAGGCAGCGCTGTAAATCACCGGCGGTGTAAATTCCGCCTCCTGCGCGATGAACGAAACGGTGGCTTCGATTGGCGCGTCGGCGCCGTCCGTGCGAATCAAAACATTATCACCAACGCTGAAATATGAAAGCTCTGCTTGCGGAACAAAGAACCGAACCTTCAATGCGCCCGGCGGCAACAACGCAACAACAGGCGACGCAGCGCCGACAAATTCGCCCTTGCGATGGTAGATCGCCTCAATCGTTCCGGCGACTTCAGCCTTTACCGCCCGTTGTTCGAGACGCCACCGCGCCTCCGCAACGGCGGCGAGCGTCGCATCAGCGGCCGCGCCGGCCGCGGAACGGCGCCCTTCGCGGCCGCCCAGTTTTGCGACCGTAATGGCATCGTTCGCAGCGGAAACGCGGGCTTGCGCGGCACGATAGTTCGCCTGCACTTCGTCGCCGCGAGACTGGGATGCATTGCCCTCGCGGACCAACGGCATCCATCGGTCATATTCTGATTTTGCCGCAACAAGGCGCACCCGCGCCTCTTCGAGTTGTGCATTCAGCTCTTCAACTTCTTCAGGTCGCGCGCCGGTTGAAATATCGTCGGCCATGGCGCCAGCTTCCCTGGCGCGCGCGATTGCTGCATCAAGCTGAGCGGTTTGCTGTGTTTTATCGAGTTCGAAAAGAACGTCGCCTGCGGAAACGCTGTCACCTTCACGCACCGACAATCCGACAAGCCAGCCAGGCTGAGGCCCGGCGACATAAACGTACTCCGCCTCAACGTATCCGACATAGTCACCGTCGAGCGCATCAGCACAAGCGCCAAGCAACAACGCTACAAGTGCGACGACAATCATTCGAAACTCTATGTTCATGCCGCCGCCTCCAACTTAAAGGCGCGTTTTAACATAATTCCATGTTGCGAAAAAAAAGCATCAAGATCGAAATGCGCTTCGTCATCATGTTCAAACATAATGCGCCAAACTGCGGAGAAGATCATTGGCGCCACGATCAATCGCGCTGCTAATGCTGGTTCGCCAATATCGATCTCGCTGGCGGCTTTGGCTTTTTTCAACACACCGGTAATCACGGCGAGAACGCGGTCGATCACCTTTTGCCGATAAGCCGTAGCAACCGCTGGAAAGGCCGGCGCATCGCCGATCAGGACTTTCGCAATTTTTGGAATGCGCCCTTCACGGATGATCACCGGCGCAAGTGTTGTCATTGCGTCAATAACGGCGCCAACCCCGCCCGCGGTCGCCGCAACGGTTTCGAGGCGCGCCACATTTGGCATGGCGAAGTTTTCGACGACAGCCTCAAATAACGCTTCCTTGGAATCGAAATAGAGATAAAGCGCCCCTTTTGAGAAACCGACGCGGCGAGCAATGTCTTCCATGCGCGCAGCGGCGAACCCCTTTTCGTAGAACTCATCGAGCGCCGCGCCGGCAAAAACACCGCGGCGATCGTCTTTGGCTTCCGGTGTTCTCGCTCGTTGCATGGTCGCCCTTAAATAACTGACTAGTCAGTTATATGCAGAATGTCATTAATATTCAATGATCCGCCAAACTCTTTAGTCGGTCCGCTCGGGGCCGAAACAAACTAATTGCACATAAAACGAATTTCATTTAGTTAGTTTTCGAACTAACCTAAAGGAAGCCGCCATGCCAACGCGCCGAATGATCCTTACGACAGCCGGGGCGGCCGCCGCCGTTACTGCGACGGGCGCTGTGGGCCTGGCCTGGGCGCCGGGTGGCGCCGAAGCGCGGGCGCCCTGGCAAATCGCAGGCGAAAGTTTTGGCGATGGGCGTCTCGACGCCCTCGCCTACGCCATTCTCGCGCCCAACCCGCACAATCGCCAACCATGGCTGTTCCAGCTCGTGGGCGAGCACCAGATCGACATCACCTGCGATCTGGGCCGGCGCCTGCCCTACACAGATCCACCGGACCGACAACTCACTATCGGTTTCGGTGCGATGCTTGAACTTCTTGTGATGGCGGCGGCCGAAAAAGGCTACGTCGTCGACATAGAGTATTTCCCCGACGGAGAGCCGCAACCGCGCCTCGATCAACGGCGGATCGCTGTCGTGACGTTTAGGGTCGGCGCGCGTGTTCCAAAGGACCCGCTTTTTCAGGACGTCCTCGCCCGCCGCACAAGCCGCAAGCCGTTCGACATCGATAAACCCGTCGATCCAGCTACCATCAATCAGTTAATAGAAGCGTCAGTACACGGATCTACTGCTAACGGAACTGCGGATGCGGAAAAGCGCGCACGCCTTATTGATCTCGCCCGGCGCGGCTGGATCATAGAGTATGAAAACGATGCGACCCGCCGCGAAAGCATTGAACTGATCCGCATTGGCAATCGGGCGATTGCAGAAACTCCCGATGGCATTGCCATCGGCGGCGTAACAATGGGCCTTCTGAATATGGCGGGCCTCGTCACGGCTAAAAAACTCGATACGCCGGGCGCGCAGGCATATGAGCAAGGGTTGTCTTCCTACATCGCGCAAATCGAATCCGCACAAGCGTTTGTCTGGCTGACAAGCGAAACCAATACCCGACGCGATCAGATTATCGCCGGGCGCGACTGGGTGCGCCTGCATCTCGCGGCCCAGAAGGCGGGCGTTGCGGTTCAGCCCCTTAGCCAAGTGTTACAGGAGTTTCCCGAAATGGCGGCGCCATATGCTGAAACGCAATCCGAACTCGGTGTTTCCGCACCCGGCGTTGTGCAAATGCTGGCGCGCGTTGGGTATGCGAATTCACCGCCGCCCTCGCCGCGTTGGCCGCTCTCTTCCCGCCTCATCGACGCGGTCGCGTGAGCACCGTTCCTGAAGAAACAGCGGGCGTCGTTTTCGGGTTTTTCACCGAGATCGCCATCCTTGATCAGCTCGCCACGGCGGAGTTAACGCGCGCCCTCTCGCCAGAGATAAACCCGTCGGAATTTGGCGTGCTCACCCATTTTGTTCGCCTTGATCACGCCGTTACGCCGACCTATCTCGCCAGGGCGTTTCAAATGGCCAAGCCATCGATGACCGCGATCCTGACGAAACTTGATCGAAAGGGCTTTGTTTCAATTCGCGCCGGCGCCAAAGACCGGCGGCGAAAATTTGTTTCGTTGACCGCCGCCGGCCGCGCGGCCCATGAGCGCGCACTCGCGCGTGTCGCGCCATTAATGGCGGCGCGTCTGTCCGGATTTAACATCAGCGATATTGCCGCGATCATGCCGGTGCTCAGCGCCTTGCGTGCGCATATGGACGCCGCGCGCAATAATGCGGATGGCCTTTAATCGTTGAGAAACGCCGACAGCTTTTTGATGAAATCATCGAAACTGTCATGGTGGAGCCAGTGCCCGGCGCCAGGAAATTCGGTGACGCGACCATTCGGCAAATATGCCGCGCGACCATCTTTTTCCGGATTGGACGCCCAGCTTTTCTCACCATAGGCCAGCCACACCGGACATAAAATCTCTGTCAGAAGCGCTCTAAAATCCTCATGTGAAATATCTGACGGCGAACGCCCCATCGCAGCGGGATCGTAGGCCCAGCGCAGAGCGCCGTCATCGTTCTCCATGACACCCGTGCGCGTCAGGTGATTGAGTTGTTGCGCGCTCAAATGGCCATGGGCCTTGGTCATGCGCGACAGCGCCTCTTCGAAGTCTTTCATAGACCGTGAATTGCGCGCAGATTTCATTTTTCGATCGTCGACCCACTTCAATAGCCGTTCAGGCGCCGTCAGGGCATTGCGTTCCGCCAGCATTTTTGGCGATGGGCCCAACCCTTCAATTGCCGCAAGCTTTTCAATTCGATCCGGAAAAAGCCCGGCGTAACGCAACGCAATATTGCCGCCAAGCGAATGTCCCACCAATCGAAATCGCTCGGCGCCCAGATGATCAACCAGCGACGCAAGGTCGAAAACGTGATCCATGACGCCATAATCGCCGTCATTGACCCATTCGCTGCAACCATGTCCGCGCAGATCGAACGCGACGACACGATAGCGATCAGCGAGCGCCGTCGCTGTCCAGTCCCAACTGCGCTTTTGATCCATTGCGCCGTGAACGAGGATTACCAGCGGGTTCGCCGCATCGCCCCAGCCACAGGCCGATAGCGTCAACCGCTGAGAAGAGAATGTGAATGTGTCGGGTTCTGTCATGAGCGCCAATCTATGCCACACCGGCGAGAATGCGAGCGCGCAATGCAGTCAGCGTCAGAACATTTCCCGGCCCGGCCGGCGGGACAGTCCGGTGTCGAGATGGGCGCCGGCGTCGACAATGATCGTTTCGCCGGTGACCGCGCCTGACGACGGGTCGAGCAACATGGCGACCGGCCCGGCCACATCTTCCGGTTTCGGCGCCATCGCCATCGGCGTCGCTGCGGCAATTTTTTCGTTGAGGACTTTGACGCCGTCAGCGCCCACAAGCCGGTCGAACCAACCCGAATCGACATAGCCGGGCGCGATGGCGTTGACCCGAATGTCCGGAGCCAGCACGCGGGCAAGCGATTTGGTCATGGTGATCATTGCGCCCTTGGACGCAGCGTATGCGACGGACGACCCGATGCCGAAAACGCCAGCGACCGAGGCGATGTTGACCACAGCGCCGGCGTCAGAATTTTTCAATGCAGGAAGGCATGCGCGGATCATCTGAAAAGCGCCAACCACATTCAGATCATAGATCGTGTGGAAATCTTCGCCAGTCAGCCCGTCCATGTCTTCATGAGCGACATGCTTGGTAACGCCGGCGTTGTTGACGAGGAAGTCGATACGCCCAAAAGCGTCCAGCGCCGCCGCAGCGAGCGCTTTGCATTCGTCATCTTTAGTGACGTCGGCCTTTACCGCAATCGCGCCATTGCCGATTTCGCCTGCGAGCGCTTCAGCCGCCTCTTTCGAATGCGCATAGTTGATGACGCAACGAATGTTCTTCTTTGCAAGCGCACGCACAATGCCGGCGCCAATACCAGTGCCGCCGCCAGTGATGATAGCTGTATGGGTCATGTTGCAATTGTAGAGCGCATTAACAGAAGCGCAATGCACGCCTTGATGTTTGATCGGCGCATCGATCGCCGCGCCGCCGGCGGCAGCAGGCAACCTTTGTCAGGGCACGCCCGGAAAGCTCTCCACATATTGAATTTTTAGGTCCGGGAAACTCTCAACAAACTGCACTTTTACATCTGGGAAACTATCAACAAAACGCCATTGGCCACAATCATCAGCGAAGCTGTCGACGACCTCGACCTTCAGGTCAGGAAAGCTGGTCACAATCTGCACTTTGAGGTCAGGAAAACTGTCGACCACTTGTACATCACCGAAAAGCGGCAAGTCGTTCAGCGTGCAATCTTCGGTGATGTCAGCCGCATTGGCGCTGCGGATAAGCATAGAAAGCAAGACGGTCGTCGCTATGCGACGCGCCGGTACTGCCGCCGGTAAAGGCATTGTTGATGTTCGCTCCATAACACACGTCCCCAATGTACCGCTAGGTCTTCTCGCAATGTCGCGGCATCGTCAATGACGCGCAATCAGTCGTCAAGTATAGACTACGAATGGCCATTTCTTAATTTTAGCCGGAGATCACTAACGCGCGAGATTACGAGATGGAGCTCGAAACGAGCGAGCATGGAGATGCGACGCGATATGAAGTGAGGTGCCGTAAACCGGATGTGTGACGCCAACGTAAGAATAATAGCGCGAGCGGACCGTTCACATATAACAATCGACGAAAGGGCCGGACTTTATTATGCCGACCAAGCGATAAATGTATAAATGAAATTTGTTCATACAATTATAAAATGGTTTCCGTCCGCAAACAGATTGCTAACTACCATATTAACTTTTTCTATTCATAGTTTTTTGGGTTCTCTATGTAAATAAGCCACTTATTGGAAAGGCTGCATTGTCACAATGACGAATTTCGATTTCACCGCCTCCGAATCTCTCTTGCAAGACGTTGAGGAAGGCGAGGACGTGCTGCAAGGCGCGTTAACAGCCATTCGAAAACACCTGGGAATGGAAGTCGCGTATTTATCTGAATTTGTTGGTGGCCGATCCGTGTTTCGACGCGTCGATGCGCCGGGACTTGAGCACCTTATCAAGGCCGGCGACAGCCAGAGCCTTGACGACGTATACTGCAATCATATTCTTGAAGGGCGATTGCCTGAGATGATCCCAGACACCGCAGCGGAACCAATTGCCGTTGCTTTGCCGATTACCGACGCAATTCCGATCGGATCCCATATGAGCATTCCAATCCGGCTGGCTGACGGTCAGCCCTACGGGATGTTTTGTTGCCTCAGCCCGACGCCGAATAAGAGCCTTAATGCCCGCGACCTTCAAACCATGCGCGTATTCGCCGATCTTGCCGCCCGGAATGTCAATACCAAGTTGGCAGAAAAAAAGCGGAGCTCGCAAACGCGCACGCGTATCGAAGACGTCCTTGCGCGCAAGGCGTTCAAGATGGCTTTTCAACCGATTTACGATTTGCGACGGATGAAGCCAGCTGGGTTTGAAGCGCTATGTCGTTTTTCGGACGAACCTTATCGCAGCCCCGACATCTGGTTTGGGGAGGCGGCGCAAGCGGGCCTGTCCTCGGAGCTGGAACTGGCTGCAATTGAAATGGCGGCCTCAGCGCTGTCGGACCTCAAGGAGCAGCAATATATTTCGGTCAATGCATCGCCCGATACGGTTTCGTCCAGGCCGTTTGTAAAGATTTTTTCCAGACTGCCACTGGACCGGATTGTTCTTGAAATCACAGAGCATGCCCCGGTCAAGGACTACGACCTGCTAATCAAAACAATAGAGCTGTTGCGCCGTCAGGGAATGCGATTAGCCGTCGATGATGCCGGCGCAGGGCATTCCTCTTTACAGCATATCGTTCGATTACGCCCCGAAATTGTAAAGCTGGACATTAGCCTGACACAGGATGTCGACGTTGACCTTGCCCGGCGCGCCCTTGTCGGAGCTCTCATGTTTTATTCCAAGGAAACAAACGCCCAAATTGTCGCCGAAGGAATCGAGACCGAAAATGAACTTGATACGTTGAAAACCCTCGGCGTCGACAAAGGCCAAGGATATTATCTAGCGCGGCCTGCCGACAATATTCGCGATGTCAACGAGGCCGCACAAAACCAGCAAGCTAGCTGAACGGCCAACAATTATGAGCCGCGTTCATCGGCCAAGCATCTACGCTTTCTTTCCCAAAAAGAGTAAAGTGTAGCAGCGACCCGTTGTCGGCACAGACGGTCCTCGGACATTCGCGCCATATGTATGCTTCGACCGCATTGAGATACTCACGGACTGGCGCTTACAACCCCAACTTCGCCCACATCTCGTCCACGCGCCGCACCACGTCGTCATCCATCTCCATCACCTCGCCCCAGTCGCGCTTTGTCTCCGGGCCGATCTTGTCGGTAGCGTCGAGGCCGATCTTCGAGCCTAGCCCGCTTTCCGGCGAGGCAAAGTCGAGATAATCGATCGGCGTGTTTTCGATGATGGTAATGTCGCGGGCCGGGTCCATTTTTGTTGAGACGGCCCACATCACGTCTTTCCAGTCGCGCGCATTAACGTCTTCGCCCACGACGATGATCCATTTTGTATACATAAACTGGCGCAGGTAGCTCCATGCGCCCATCATCACGCGCTTTGCATGACCGGCGTACGCCTTCTTCATACGGATGACTGCAATTCGGTAGGAACACCCCTCGGGCGGCAGCCAGAAATCGATAATCTCCGGAAACTGCTGCTGTAAAAGCGGGATGAAAACCTCGTTCAGCGCCTCGCCAAGCACGGACGGTTCATCGGGCGGTCGGCCGGTAAAGGTTGAAAGATAAATCGGGTCGCGCCGGTGGGTGATTGCGGTGACCGTGAAAACCGGAAACTGTTCGACCGAATTATAGTAACCGGTGTGATCGCCAAACGGGCCCTCATCGGCATAGTCTTCAAGGGAGACATAGCCCTCAATGACAATCTCCGCTTCGGCGGGGACTTTCAGGGGCTGTGTTTTACAGTCAACGAGATCAACTTTCCGGCCGCGCAAAAGCCCCGCGAATTGATATTCCGACAGGGTGTCGGGCACCGGCGTGACGGCTGCGAGGATCGTTCCGGGATCGGCGCCCAGGACGGCCGCCGCCGGCAAGGGTTCGGTTTTCGTTTTGCCCCAGCGCGCGTGGTGCTGTGCGCCGCCGCGATGTTTCAGCCAGCGCATGATCGCCTTATTCGGCGCAATCTTCTGCATACGGTAAATGCCGAGATTGAAATCATCCTCGCCTTTGCCGCTCGGCCCCTTGGTGACAACCAGCGGCCAGGTGATCAGGGGGCCGACGTCGCCTGGCCAACAGGTCTGGATCGGCAACGCGTCCAGGTCGATCTCATCGCCCGTCTTGACGACATCGTGGACCGGACCGGACCCCTTGTTCGCCGGCTTCATGGCCATCACGGTTTTCAGAAGCGGCGCCATTTTGAGCGCGTCCTTGATACCGCCCGGCGGTTCGGGCTGGCGTAGAAAAGCGAGAAGCTCGCCGACCTCGCGCAGCTCTTCGCCGGTCGTCCGCTCCTTGCCCTCAAGGGTCACGCCCATGGCGACGCGCTTCACTGTGCCAAAAAGGTTCACCAGCACTGGCATCGTGGAGATCGAGCCGTCATCCATCACCGGCTGCTCGAACAGAACCGCCGGTCCGCCCTTGGCCAGGAGCCGCAACTGGATTTCCGTCATCTCAAGCCTGACCGCGACGGGCTCGGCAATTCGTACAAGGTCGCCCGCCGCTTCCAGCCGTTCAATGAAGTCGCGCAGAGATTTATAAGCCATTCCTCCGACTTAGCGCGGTTTTTGCCCCTTGGATATCGGGCTCCCTGCCGCATGCCGAGTGGTCGATGCGACGAGCCGAGTGGGCCAGCAAGGACAGATCAAGTAGAGTGACACCTCACCCTCGCGAAACCGGAGCGCCGCGCCCATGGTTCGTATTGTCAGCTTTTTTCTTGTCCTGTTCGCCGCAATGTCTGCTCACGCCGATACGATTGGCGCCAGCGAGCGCACGAAATCGCAGACTTTTCAGTCAAAGGCGCTTGGGGAAAAGCGGGAAATCTACATTCGCACCCCCATTCATTATGATGAAACGGTCGGCTATCCGGTCGTTTACGTGCTGGACGGTGAATGGAATTTCGAACTGGTTGCCGCCCATCTCGATTACATGAATGATAATGGCGTCATGCCCCCGGTCATCGTGACGGGGATCCGCAACGTTAACCGGAACCGCGATTATCTGCCGCGCGCGGACGCCAACTATTATAACAGCGGCGAGGCTGGCGCATTTCTCGATTTCGTCGAAGAAGACTGGATCAGACTTGTCGAAGACGCTTACCCCGCCAGCGGCAAGCGTATTTTGGTTGGCCACTCATTCGGCGGCGTCTTTGCGCTTTTCTCTTTCTTTGAGGAACCAACACTTTTCGACGCTGCCATCTCCGCTAGTGCGAGTGCGTGGATTGCCGACGAGGCGCTTTTTGATATGGCGCACACTCGTTTCGACAAAGGCGTTCCTGACGGTCGATTTGTCTATATGGCGTCCGGTGAATTCGACGGCGGCCCCACACGACCGTCTGGCGAAGCGCTTGCAGCGATTTTTAAAACGGACGCGCCAGAAAACCTCGATTGGGTTTTTGAAATTATTCCCGGCGCAGACCACTTCAAAGCCTTCACAGGCGCCTTGAACAACGGATTCAACCAGCTGTTCCCGGCGGACGGGTTCGCGACCGGGGTTCGCAATGTTGGCAAGGAAGGCGGCGCACAAGCGGTGCGTGGTTGGTTTGCAGAAAAAGAGCGCATGCTTGGCTGGCGGTTTTTCCCTGCCTGGTTCGATTTCGGCGTTATCGCCATCATACTCTCACGTGACGATGCCGATGCGGCGATTGAAATTATCAACGGTGCGCGGCCTTATCACGAGGACAACGCCAATTTTGCAGCGCTATCGGCGCAGGTTTTTGAAAATGCCGGCCAAATTGAAAATGCAGAAGCTGAGTATGAGCGCGCCATCGCGCTAGCTAATAATTTAGCGCTTCACCCCAATGTGATACATCTCGATCGCCTGGAATCGAGCTTACAACGTGTCCGCGCGAAGAAACACACAGAAACCGAGAATGAGAAATAAACAAAAAGTTACGGATCGATTTACCAATTTTTCGGGCTCGCCCTTTACCGTTTGGGGTGCAGGGCCTAACTAGGGGTGACGCGCGTCGCCGGTTTACCTCGAGCCCTCGTGCGATTTTTACGGATTTGGGCGCTAAAGGAGTTACCAGCGACGATGTTGCCGATATTGCATCAAGTAGCCGGATCGACATTGGTGGTGACCGGGCTGATTGTCCTGCCCCTGCCGTTGCCGTTTGGCCTGATCATGCTGGTGATCGGCTTTGCCCTTCTCGCGCCATATATTCCCGCCGTGCAGCGGCTGATCCGCGTCATGCGCCGCAAATGGCCAAAAGTTGACGCCATTCTCCTGCGCTACCGCCACCGCTTCCCGCCGGTGATCAAGCGTACGATCGACAAGACTCATCCGGCCGAATAGCCGGCCCTTTCCAAAACGACGCGCGGCAAATTGCAGGCTCGGTCTTTTAGGCCGGGACGACTACATCCGCCCCATGGCCAACCCCGTTAAAGAGATCGACATTTCGCTGCCGCATCCGGCATTGCCGCAAGGCGACTGGGCGGACGCATATCGCGTTTCGACAGCGACCCCGTTTCAGAGCGCCCGGGCGGCCGGCGACGCCGCATTCTCGACTTTTCCATTCTGGGTGAACGGGCTGATGGCGTTGCGAAACCTGATCGTGACGCCGCTTGGTTTGAAAACTGGCCCCAACGAAAAGGCGGCAAAGAAGCGGGTCGGTTTTTTTCCAATCGTGTCAGAGAGTGACGCTCAAATCGTCGTCGGCATGAATGACCGTCACCTGGATTTTCGTTGTGTCATTGATATTGCTGATCATGACGCGGGACAGGACGTTACAATCGCAACGATCATCCGCCGACACAATTGGCTGGGCCGGACTTATCTCGCGATAATAATGCCGTTCCATCGCCTTATCGTACGCGCGGCATTGGCGCGCGTTGCCCGCACAGTTTAAAATTGACCACGCCTTGCGCCGGCCTTAAGTCATTCACTTATGACTGACCTCACCCTCACTATTGGCGATAAAAACCTTTCCTCCTGGTCGTTCCGGCCGTGGTTCCTGATGATGCAGGCTGGCGTTCCGTTTACGGAAGACAACATAGCACTGGACCGTCCGGAATCGCGCGGCGTACTGAAAGAAAAGTCACCGTCAGGTCTCGTCCCGTTCCTGACCCATGGCGAGGTTCAGGTCTGGGACTCTCTTGCGATCATGGAATACATCGCAGACCTCTTTCCGGACAAACAGCTCTGGCCAACCGATCCCGCCGCGCGCGCGCTCGCACGCGCCGTGTCGGCGGAAATGCATTCAGGGTTTTCCGCAATCCGCACCGTCTGGCCAATGATGTTTCTTCGTGAACACACAAGCCACACGACGCAAGCCGGCGTCGCGCGCGACATCGCCCGGGTCGATGAACTCTGGACAATGTGCCGGAAGCGATACGACAAAAATTCATCGGCGGGTGGTGACTTTCTGTTCGGCGACTTTTCCATCGCCGATGCGATGTACGCACCGGTGGTTTCACGTTTTTTCACCTACGGCCCGGTCAAGGTCAGCGCCGAAAGCGCCGCCTATATGGAGACGATCCGTGGAACCGATGCGTGGAAAAAGTGGCGCGCCGGGGCAGAAGCAGAAGTCACCGCCGCCGGCTAACATCGTCCGGCAATTCATGCACCGCCTTGCGCGCATCGGCGTGCGCCGCTATCCCCGCCACATGAAAAGCGAACAGGCCCAAGCCACCCTCGAAACCCTGATGAAAGACGCGAAAGCCGCCGGCGCGGACGCCGCGGACGCCGTCCTTTATCACTCTGTCTCATCGGCCGTTTCCTGGCGCATGGGTAAGCTGGAAGACGTGGAGCGCTCCGAGGGCGCAGATCTCGGCCTGCGGATCATGGTGGGCAAGCGCCAGGCCAGCGTATCAACCACGGACCATTCCGCCGCATCCCTGAAAGAACTTGCTGAACGGTGCGCCGCCATGGCGAAAGCCGCACCCGAAGACAAATATTGCGGGCTTGGCCCCAAGGAGCGCCTTGCCAAACCGCCGCACAAGGATCTCGACCTTGGCGACTATGACGAACCGTCAACGGAAGTTTTAAAGTCGAGGGCCGCCGATTGCGAAGCGGCTGCGCTCAGCGTTGCAGGCGTGACCAATTCGTCCGGCGCCGGCGCAAGTTATGGCGAAGGCCAGAAATGGCTGATCACCTCTGACGGTTTCTTTGGACAATCGGGCGGTTCGAACCATTCCGTTTCGGTGAGTGTTCTCGCCAAGAATGACGACGGCATGGAGCGCGACTATGATTACGATTCAAAAACGCACCTGTCTGATCTGAAAGGCGCTGAGGCTATCGGCCTGAACGCCGGCGCGCGCACGATCGCGCGACTCTCGCCGCGCAAAATCAAGAGCCAGACGGCGCCGGTTATTTATGACAACCGTTTGTCGCGTTCGATGCTGTCGAGCCTCGCTGGCGCAGTCAATGGCGGCGCCATCGCCCGCGGCGTCAGCTATCTGAAAGATAAACTCGGAGCGCAGATTTTCGGCGCACATATCAACATCATCGACGACCCGCATATGCAGCGCGGCGCAGGTTCGCGTCCTTTCGACGGGGAAGGCCTCATCAATGAGCGGTTCGACCTCATCAAGGACGGTGTCCTGACCACATGGATCCTGAATTCGGCGCAGGCGCGCCAACTGGACCTTGAAAGCAATGCGCGAGCGACGCGCGGGACCGGCGGGGCGCCCGGCTCATCATCGACCAACCTCTATTTGCAGCCCGGCGCGAAGACCCCGGAAGACCTGATGCGGGACGTGAAACAAGGTCTGCTTGTTACCGATATGTTCGGACCACAAGTTAATCCAAACACCGGCGACTATTCGGTTGGCTGCGCAGGCTTCTGGTTCGAGGACGGCGCACGCGCCTTCCCGGTGAGTGAAATCACCATTGCTGGTAATCTGCTCGACATGTTTAAAAGCCTTCAGCCCGCGAATGATCTGGAATTTCTCGGCAGCGCAAATGCGCCAAGCGTTCTCGTCGGTGACATGACCATCGCTGGCGATTGATGCTATAATTTGAGGACGTTAAAATGAGCGAAACAGAAAACAAACAGTTGCTCCACCTTGTCTTTGGCGGCGAACTTGAAAGCCCTGAGGAATGCAATTTTCGCGACCTCGAAAAGCTCGATATCGTCGGCATTTTTCCCGATTATGCAGCGGCCGAAAAAGCCTGGCGCGCCAAGGCGCAACAAACGGTCGACAACGCCCATATGCGGTACTTCATTGTCCATATGCACAAATTGCTGGACCCGGATGGCGACGGTAAATTTTAAGGCGCGCAATGGTGTTGGCGCAGCCGGAGCGACACGATGAACGCAGCGCCGTGGATAGCGGAATATAATAACGTCGAGGGGCGACGGCGCGCGTGGCGCCAATTAATGCTCGGCGATCATGGCGCGTTGCGAAAACTCTACGACAACAGCCATGAGGTCGCGCCGGACAAACTGTGGCGCAGCTACCAGCCCTCCCCGGCTGATCTGGAACGCTGGAAGACCCGCGGCATTCGCACCGTCGTCAATCTGCGCGGCGACAAGCCAAGCGGCTTTTTGTTTCTGGAACAGGAGACCTGCGCCCATCTTGGGCTCGAACTCATAACCTTGCGCACCTGGTCGCGCGAGGCGCCGCCTAAAGCGTTCCTCCATGCGGCACGAGCGCTATTTGCCCGCATCGAATATCCGGCGCTTATTCACTGCAAGTCAGGTGCAGACCGGGCCGGCCTCATGGCGACGCTGTTTTTGTTCCTGCATGAGGGGCGCCCACTCGATGAGGCCCTGGAACAACTTGCCTTTCGCTATGGACATATTCGACAGGGCAAAACCGGTGTAATTGACGCGGCGTTTGATACCTATATCGCCCATGCGCACGCGCGCAATATTCCGCTTGACGATGTCGATGCGTTCTTCGATTGGGTCGATAGCGACTATGATCCAAAACAAATCAAACAGGAATTTCGCGGAACATTCTGGGGGCGGATAATGTCTGATTTCGTGTTACGCCGCGAATAAACTCAGGCGAACTGAAGCCCTGCATGGCGGGCATAAACGCCGCCCTTGGCCAGTAGATCGTCATGGGCGCCCGTCTCGACGACGCGTCCTTTTTCCATCACAAATATGACATCAGCCTCTTTCACCGTCGATAGGCGATGAGCGATCACGAGTGTTGTCCTGTTACGCATCAATGTGCTGATGGTTTTTTGGATATGCGCTTCGTTCTCGGCATCAAGCGCCGAGGTCGCTTCATCGAGCAGAAGAATCGGCGCGTCTTTTAAAAACGCGCGGGCAAGAGCGATGCGCTGGCGCTGACCGCCTGACAGGTTAGCGCCGCCTTCGCCTAGTGGCGTGTCGAAACCATTGGGCAGCGCGGCGATAAAATCAGCAGCCGCGGCGGCTTCAGCGGCGGTAATAATTTCGTGTCGGCTCGCGCCCGGCCGACCGAATGCAATATTCTCCAACGCCGACATGTTAAATATGGTCGCTTCCTGACTGACGAGAGCGATGCGCGCGCGTAAAGATTTCATCGTCACCGCATCGATGTCATACCCGTCGATCAGTATTCGCCCTTTTTCCGTTTTATAAAGCCGCGGCAGAAGATTCATAAGCGTTGTCTTGCCCGCCCCGGAAGGGCCCACAAGCGCCGCTGTCGCGCCCGCTGGTATCTCGATATTGATATCGCTAACGGCAAGGCTGCCGTCTGCATAAGAAAACGACAC
>JAJFFU010000124.1 GCA_021776465.1 Parvularculaceae bacterium | reverse complement strand
GGCGCGCCGAGCCCGCCGGCGCCGACAACAAGCACGCGCGCCGCGCGTAGTTTCTGCTGACCCTGTCCGCCGACTTCGCGCAACAAAATGTGCCGGGCATAGCGCTCGCGCTCTTCCTCGTTCATGGGTGTAGTGTATTAAGCCGCTCATTCCAGCGAAAGCCGGAATCTCCAAAATTGATAGAGAAAAGATCCCGGCCTGCGCCGGGATGAGCGGAATCTGAAAACCGGTTGACGTGAGCGTGAAGGACGCGCGATATCGCTCTTGATGACTGACGCCAATCCTGAAATTGCAATATCCGCCACGGGCCTGCGCAAAACCTATCGCGGCGCCGGCAAATCGCCTCCGAAAGAGGCGCTCAAGGGCATCGATCTTTCCATCAGGACAGGCTCGATATTCGGCCTACTGGGCCCCAATGGCGCGGGCAAATCCACCTTTATCAACATTCTTGCGGGATTGGTGACGAAGACCGAAGGCGAGGTTCTCGTCTGGGGCTTTAATATTGACCGCAATGCCCGTCAGGCGCGCGCCTCCCTTGGCGTCGTGCCTCAGGAAATCAACATGGACGTCTTCTTCACGCCGCAAGAGGCGCTGGAGATACAGGCCGGTCTTTATGGCGTGCCGAAGTCGAAACGGCGCACCATGGAAATCCTGACGGCGCTGGGCCTCGACGACAAGGCATCGGCTTATGTGCGCCAGCTTTCCGGCGGCATGAAGCGTCGGCTCCTCGTCGCCAAGGCGATGGTGCATTCGCCGCCGATCCTGATCCTCGATGAGCCGACAGCCGGCGTCGATATTGAATTACGGAAGCAACTTTGGGAATATGTGCTCGAACTGCACGCGCGGGGCGTCACGATTGTTTTGACCACGCATTATCTGGAAGAGGCGCAGGAGCTTTGCGAAGAGATTGCGATCGTTCATGAGGGCGATGTTGTGGCGTGTGAGCCGACGGAAAAACTGATTGCGTCACTCGATTCCAAAACACTCATGGTCACGCCGCTCGTGGCCGTGAGTGTTGCGCCTGACCTCGGCGATTTTGGCGCCGAGTTGAAACCCGACGGGCGCATCGCGATCCCCTATCAGCCATCGAAAGCGCAAGTGGCGGAAATCCTCGAACGGCTTTCCGGCGCCGGCATTGGCGTCAAGGATCTGTCGACGGTCGAATCAGACCTTGAAGACGTCTTCCTCGAATTGACTTACCGTCGCGCCGGGTAAGTCATTGGCGCGCGGTCTTAATGATTTAGGTATTCCAGTTAGATATCTATGCCTAGAAGTTTAGACAGGTTGTCGGCCCATTTCTCTTGGATCGATTCATTCTGCTCGTAGTAATCCCGGATTTTTTGTACAAGCGCTTCTTGCGTATGAATATATAAGTCAGCCTTATTTTGCACTGTTGTCAGTATTTGTGTTTCTGCATTTACCCAGTCGATTGATACCACTCCGACATCGTTACAACTCTTCGTTGCTCGAACGCGCAGATCAGCGGGAATTCGCTCTTTATTGCATTCTGACACCATAAGAAATGGGCCTGATGGAGCTTGGCTTTGAAGGCGATACGACCGAATGAATGCGGTCCCCATAACAGAGAACAGGGTCATGAGCCCGTCGCCCAAGATGACTGCGCCATCGTCGCGAGAGTCTGCCGTAACTTCTTCGGGATAACATCCCCTAATGTCGGCGAGCTCTCCCTCTGCAACTGTGGCGGCCGCAAACATTCCTGTCGACGCGACATGCCTCATCAATGCAATCGCGATAGTAATCGGTCGATTGAGCGAAGCCTCGCCAAAATCGCTCAGGATAGCAAAGCCATCGCCACATTGATGTGCGAACAGGCGCTCGCCATTGTTTGGATAGACATTCTTTCCGATTCGATAGATCGCCCGAACCAGTTCGCGAAGGGAGTGAAGTACTTTTTCGTTTTCGCTTTCCCACACATTGCTAAACCCCAGTATGTCGATGTAGATGCACCAACGTCGGTGCAAAATTCTATCTTGCATATACAGACCTCAACGATTCGCGGTACCATCAGTTATTTATGCCCATTGCGTGTACAATGCCGCAATTTATGTTGATCCGTATCGTTGCCTTTTTCCGGCAGTTTCACCGGCGTCTGCGTCAAGGATCTGTCGACGGTCGAATCAGACCTTGAAGACGTCTTCCTCGAATTGACTTACCGTCGCGCCGGGTAAGTCATTGGCGCGCGGTCGAAATCGGCCTGCGATTTGCGTCCTGCCATTTTTCCGCTAACTTCGTTCACCATTGTTTTTGAAGGGGGATCTCCATGCTGCGCGCTTTTTTCGCTACCGTATTTTTATTCGCTGCGACGTCAGTTTCGGCCGAGGAGGGCGACACCGTTCTTGTCCTTGATGCGTCGGGCTCCATGTGGGGCCAGATCGAAGGCAAGGCGAAAATCGGGATCGCGAAATCCGTTCTTGCTGACTTGCTGGGCGAATTGCCAGCTGAGCGCCGCCTCGGGCTTATTTCCTATGGCCATCGGCGCAAAGGCGATTGCAGCGACATTGAGGAACTGGCCGCCATTGGCGCGGATCGCGCCGCCATCGGCGCCGCCGTTAAGGGCCTG
>JAJFFU010000123.1 GCA_021776465.1 Parvularculaceae bacterium | reverse complement strand
CCGTCGCAACTGGCGATTGCGCGTCCATCGACCGGGCAAGCCGGCGGCGCTAATGACGGCGCTGGCGCCGGGGCGCTCGCGGCGTTAGGCAACACAGGGTCGGTCCAGAATGCCGCGCAGGCCGTGACGCAGATCGGCGCGGCGGCCCGTATCGCCAGCGAGCAGGGCGCGACAGCGCAGCGCTTCGCACAAGAGATAGAGATACGCGGCCTTTCGGAAGGCGGCGTCAATCTCGACGAAGAATTATCGAACCTCATTCAGTTCCAGCGTTCCTACAATGCGAACGCGCGCGTCATTGCGGCGGTGGATGAGCTTTATCAATCCCTGTTCAGCATCCTGTAGGGAGATCGGATCATGCGCATTTCTGACCTCGGCATGCAGCAAATCCTTCTTCAGGGATTTCAGAACGCACAAGAAGCTGCACAGACGCATCAGATCCAGTTAGCGACAGGCGATAAATATCAAACGCTCGGCGAGTACGGCGCGGACGCGCTGCGTCTCGTTTCCGCCGACAGCGTCATCGTGCGCGCCGGCGCATTCGAGAACGCCGCCTCGGTGGCGCTGACACGTCTGGAAACGCAAGGGCTAAGCCTTGAACTTGTTTCCGATGCCGTAGAGCAAACGCGCGCCGGATTTGTGCGCACGCTTGCCGTTGGAAATGCAGAACAGCTAATGCCGGACCTGGAAATCGCCGCGCAACGCATCATCACCGCACTGAACGTAAATTTCGGCGGCGTTTTTGTCTTTGGCGGAACTGATGGCGCCAGCCCGCCGGTGAACGCTGCGTCGCTAAGTGATATCGCGGCGGCCGGGTCAATTGATGCCTTGTTCAATGAAGGCGAGCGCACGACGCTTACTGTTGAAGAGGGTGTTTCTGTCGATGGCGGTGCGTTAGCGAGTGAAATCGCTCGGGACTTGTTCGTCGAGCTTCGCGAACTTGGAAACGCCGAGGCGACGCTCGGCCCATTCCAGGGCGAATTGACCGCCGCCCAGCGGGATTTCCTGCTTGAAAAGTCGGCTCGTTTCGCCGAGCTCGCCGACGCTCTTTATCAAGAGCAGGGACTTTCCGCCGTTGCTCAAGGACAGGCGTCAGATGCGGTGACGCGCAATGTCCGGGCTCGGGAGTTGTCGGAAATTGTCGCCGCAGAGATCGAAGACGTTGATATTGCTGCGGCTCTTTCGGCGTTGAACCAGGACCAGTTGGCCATTCAGGCCTCCGCCCGCGCACTCGCTGACGCCAGCCAGTTGTCGCTATTGAACTTTATTTAATAATCACATCAGGCGACTTGGCCGTAGAATCTGGCTAACAAACTGTCACCCGGGTGCAACATTCGCTGTTTATTGCGCTGCGTAGCCGGTCGCCGTATACTGGCCTATTGCTATTCGGGGGGCGCTCATCCATCTCGCGCGCTTGCCCGTTGACGGGGAAATTAGTTCGAACTCGGAGTGTTCGCAGATATGAAATATATTGCAATTATTGCTGGCCTTGCGCTTGTCGCTGGCTGCGCCACCACAGAAGAAACCGCGACTTTAGACACGACCGAACCGGTCATGGATAAAGTCGGCTATGAAGCGGGTAGCCAACAGGATTTAGAAGCAAATGCGGGCCACCGTGTTTTCTTCGGTTACGACCAATACGGTCTGTCACCGCAAGCGCAGGCAATCTTGCGTAAGCAGGCGGAATGGTTGATCGCCAATCCTGGTGTCGCTGTCCAACTCGCCGGCAGCGCCGACGAGCGCGGCACGCGTGAATACAATCTGGCGCTCGGCGCCCGACGCGCCGAATCAACACGCGCTTTTCTGGTCAGCCTCGGCGTTCCGACCAGCCGTCTGGAGACAGTGTCTCACGGCAAGGAACGTCCGATTGCCCAAGGCGCCAACGAATCGTCGTGGGCGCAAAACCGGAATTCGACAACGACAGTGTCTTCCGTCGCCGGCTAAGCGTTCTGGATAGTGAACAATGAAAAGCGCGCCCTTCTGTGGGGCGCGCTTTTTTCGTGGGCGCGCGCGTTTTTGTGATTTGGCGTTGTGGCGACCGCACTCGATTTTGGGCATTCCGACCGCTATCGTTAGAGCGTAATAAATCTCTCACAACGAAAGATCCAAAATGGCTGGCGAACCACGAGACCGTACCCCTGAGGAGCGCGAACGGGCGCTGCAGGCCGTCAAGGAACTCATTCGCTGGATTGGTGACGATCCCGGCCGTGAAGGATTGAAAGATACGCCGCGCCGCGTTGTCGACGCCTATCTCGAATATTTCCGCGGTTACGAACAATGCCCGGAGACATTCCTGAAGCGCACGTTCGAACAAGTCGGTGGGTATGACGATATCGTCCTGCTGCGGGACATTCCGTTTCATTCCCATTGCGAGCACCATATGGCGCCGATTGTCGGGAAGGCGCATGTGGCCTATCTGCCGACGAATAAAGTCGTGGGCATCTCGAAACTTGCGCGCGTCGTGAAAGCGTATGCAAAGCGACTGCAGGTGCAAGAGCGAATGACCGCGGAAATCGCTGACTGCATTCAAAAAGTGTTGGAACCACAGGGCGTCGCTGTGGTTATCGAGGCGACCCATGCTTGCATGACGGCGCGCGGCGTCGAGACGCCGGGCGTATCCATGACGACCAGCCGGATGATGGGCGTCTTCCGCGACGATGATAAAGCGCGCCAGGAAGTAATCCGCCTGATCGGCCTCATTTAGCCCTTCCCCCGAGGTGCTAAAGAATGGTCATAAGACCCTGTATTTTATATAGTAATGAAAAATTCGCGCACTGCGTCAGCGGGACGGCGCTGCAGTGCAACGCGCACAATGTCAACGCTTTCGCTTTTACCGCCATCGGCCTACAAGGCGGGCGCATCCGGTGCGTAATCGGTTCAAAACGATAGAAATTTGAGGACGACCTAATGTCATATGAATGCATTCTAACCGAAACAGACGGCGCTGTTGGCGTCATCACCCTCAATCGGCCCGATGCATTAAACGCGTTTAATAACCAACTGATGGACGAGGTAACGGATGCGATTACCAAGTTCGATGCGGACGATGCTGTCGGATGTATGGTGCTTACGGGTTCAGAAAAAGCCTTCGCGGCTGGCGCTGATATCAAGGAAATTGCCGACCAGAGTTACGCCGACGCCATGCGCGAAGAGTTTGTCACGCGGAACTGGGAAGCGGCGACGCGTACGCGCAAACCAATGATCGCTGCTGTCGCCGGTTATGCGCTGGGCGGCGGTTGCGAACTCGCCTTGATGTGCGACTTTATTATTGCCGCTGACAACGCAAAATTCGGACAGCCGGAAATTTCAATTGGCGCCATGCCAGGCGCCGGCGGCACCCAGCGCCTTGCGCGCTTTATCGGCAAGTCAAAGGCGATGGAGATGTGCCTGACGGGGCGCATGATGGACGCCGAGGAAGCCGAGCGATGCGGCATGGTCAGCCGCATTGTGCCAAAAGGCGAGTTGCGCGACGAGGTGCTTCGCGTCGCCAAACAGATCGCCGGATTTTCACGGCCGATCGTTCGTCTGACAAAAGACGCCGTGAACCGCGCCTATGAGACGACGCTTTCAGAAGGCGTAAGATTTGAGCGCCGTCTGTTTCATTCGGTCTTTGCGTTCGACGATCAGAAAGAAGGCATGGCTGCGTTCATTGAAAAGCGGAAACCGGCCTTTAAACATAAATAAACGGGCGGAACGGCAGCATTAATGGAAAACCTCGTATTCGCCTGCGCGATTATCGGCGTTCTGGGGATTGGCGCGCAATGGGTCGCCTGGCGCACGAATACGCCGGCTATCGTTTTGATGGCGATCGCCGGGGTCGTTGCCGGGCCAGTGCTCGGGATTTTTACGCCGGATGGCGCACCGCCGGGCGCGCCGCCAATGGAAGCATTGTTCGGCGAGTTTTACCGACCGATCATCGCCATTGCAGTCGCGGTAATTCTTTTCGAAGGCGGCTTGCAGCTTAATTTTTCCGAGCTCCGCGGTCTGAAGCAGGGCGTGCAACGATTGGTCGTGCCCGGCGTACCCATCGCCTGGGGTCTTGGCGCGCTTGCCGCTCATTACATTGCAGGACTTTCGTGGCCGGTTGCATTGCTTTTTGGCGGCGTGATGGTTGTGACGGGTCCGACCGTGATTATCCCGCTGCTCAGGCAGTCGAAACTCAACCCGCGCCCGGCGGCATTGTTGAAATGGGAAGGGATAGTGAACGACCCGGTTGGTGCGTTGCTCGCCGTATTGGTGTTTGAGTTTGTCGCCTATGGCGGCGCCCATGGCACGCTCACAGAGATCATCTCGTCCATTCTCCTGGCGTCGATCCTTTCCGGCGCGCTTGGTTACGCAATCGGGCGGTTCGCTGCGATTTCCTTCCGACGCGGCTGGGTGCCGGAATATTTAAAGCCGCCCGTGTTGCTGACGATGGTGCTGGTCTGCTTTGAGCTTGCCAATCTGTTGCAGCATGAAGCGGGCCTTCTCGCCGTGACCGCCATGGGTGTCACCATGGCGAATTCGAAAATCGCAAGCATCAACGAATTGCGGCTCTTCAAGGAAAACATCGCTGTCATCCTCGTGTCTGGTGTTTTTATTATTCTGACCGCAAACCTGACCTTTGAGACAATTCAGGCGCTTGGCTGGGCGGATTTGTTGTTCATTCTGGCGATGCTGTTTGTCGTCCGTCCCCTAACGGTGATGATTTCAACGATTGGCGCCGGATTGCCGATCAAGGAACGCCTGCTCGTCGGGTGGATCGCGCCGCGCGGTATTGTCGCCGTTGCGGTTTCCAGCTTTTTTGGCGCTGCGCTCGCAGAGGCGGGGTTCATCGACGGCGAAAAACTGATCCCGCTCGCCTTCGCCATGGTGTTCGCCACCGTCATCGCGCACGGATTTACAATCGGCCCGCTTGCAAAAGCGTTGGACCTTGCCTCGCGCGAACGTCCCGGCGTCTTGATTGCCGGCGCCTCGCCCTGGTCGATTGCACTGGCGGTCAAGCTGAAAGAGATGGAAATCCCGGTCATGGTCGCTGATGCGAGTTGGCGACGCTTGAAGCCAGCGCGGCTCGCCAATGTGCCGACTTACTACGGGGAAATCCTGTCAGAGGTCACGGAACATCATCTCGACCTCAATCGGTTCGGCTATCTGCTCGCGGTAAGCGGCAATGAATCGCACAATGCATTGGTCTCAACTGACCTTGCGCCGGAACTCGGCCGCGCGGCTATCTTTCAGGTCAACGCCCGCGGTAAGGATGAAGAAGACCGCCAGGCTTTATCCTACACATTGCAAGGGCGGACGTTCCTGCATTCCGGCTCACCGCTGGACGATCTATTGCGCCGGCATTATTCCGGTTGGATCTATCAGAAAACCAGGCTCTCCGAAGAATACCCGCCGGAACAATACAAAAAAGACCTCGGCAAAGAGCACGATCTGGTTCTGATAATCCGCAAGAGCGTCTTGTCTTTCGCGTCACAGGAAGCGCCGCTGAAACCGGAGATCGGCGACACCGTACTGGCCTATATTCCGAAACCGCCGGAAATAAAGCCTGCAAAGGCCGACACTGAGCGCGATAAACCGGCGGAACCGCCGGCGGGCGAA
>JAJFFU010000122.1 GCA_021776465.1 Parvularculaceae bacterium | reverse complement strand
GCGCCGACTTTTACCGCCGGCGAGCGTTTGAGTTTTCCCGCACACGGGGCGGATAGCCCGGAATACGGCGCATTTGTCTGTTTATGACCACGAAAACAGAGAGGACGCGGCAGGATGCCCGTCATAAAAAAACCGGGGCGGTAATCCGCCCCGGTCTATTATTTTCGCAAAAAGAGTTGCGTTTAGAAGTTTGCTGTCACGTTGAAGAAGACGCGACGTCCGAGAAGGTCGTAGCCAACGCCGAGTGGCACAGACCGTGAGTTGAGCGTTCCGCCTACATCTTCGTCCACTTGCGGCGGCGCTTTGTCAAAGACGTTGTTGAGGCCGACACGGATCGTGAAGGACTCTTTCCGCCAAGCAACAGACGTGTCGTGGAACACCGTATGCGGCACGGTGTAACAACGTGCAAAGTCGATATTCATCGTTGGATCGAAACAGTTCGCGGGCCGCTCTTCCAACTCATCGACTTGCTTGCCGATATGGCGAGCCTGCCAGAACAGCGTGAAGTCTTCCCAGTTGACGCGGGCAGTCGCTGTCGAACGCCATCTTGGCAGTCCGATTTCACCTGCATCTTCATCGAACACCGCCGGTGCGCCAGGAAGGATCGTCAGATCATTCACGCGCCGCGACAAGGTCGAGACCGTATCGAGTGCGACGCTGAACGCCTCGCCGCCAAGAGTGAAGTCCTGATTGTAGGACATGTTGATGTCGATGCCGGACGCTTTGTCTTCAGCAATGTTGAACGGCGTCGCATCAATTTCCGACAGGAACATATCGTTCGGATCACGCACACGGCGCGTACAGAACGGATCGTTCGGGAAGTTTGCCGACGTGTAGCAGGAGTCCACCAGGAACTGGGCCGTCGGGGTCAGGACCGAGCCTTTGACCTTGATGTCCCAGTAGGTGGCGCTGAACCGAAGATCGAACGCATCGGTAAACGGCTGTTCGAAAACGATGCCGCCGGAGAAGGCGAACGACGTTTCCGGATCAAGACCAATGTTACCGGCGCGGAAGACTTCCGCGGAACCCGGCGTGATGCCGAGACCGAGCATGACAGGGTCAATACCCTCCGCCACACAGTTCGCTAAGGTTTGCGGATCACGCCGGTCGTTGGCGAATGTGCCATCCGCATTTGGCGCGCCTGGCGAATAAGTATCGGTAACACCGTCCATATCCGTATCGGTCTGGGCGAGGCCAGGCACGACACAAGGGTCAGCCACGTTCTGGAAGCCCGACTGGCCCTCCAGGAAGAGTTCGCGCAACCCAGGCGCCCGGAACGATGAACCAACCGTTGATTTGATCGTAAAGAAATCGACCGGGCTATAGCTCATTTTACCCGAATAGGTGAAGTTCGAGCCGTAGAACTCATGGTTGGTGAAACGACCAGCGCCTTCCAGTTCAAGGTTCTGGCCGAGCGGCGAGTCCTTGAAGACCGGAATGAAGATCTCACCGAACAGTTCCCAGACATGAACGTCGCCATTGGACGGACGGTCAAGGAAGAAGCCGGAAAGAAGGCCGCGCGCTGCTACGTCGTCAGCGCGTGTTTCCAGAGCTGTTTCTCTGGCTTCACCGCCAAGTAGCAATTGCACCGGACCCGCGGGCAAGTCGAAGATTGGGCCCGTGAAGTAACCGGAGATAATCGCTTCGTCGACAAAGGTGTCGATCGTCCGCACACCGCGCAGATAATCGATAACGCGCGGATCGTTGGCGCCCGTGATCTGCGGTCTTGACCCGTCCAGAGGCGTCAGGCCCGGATCGAAGGCATTGAATGGAATACACGGTTCTAACGTCTCTGTGCTTGCCAACGGCGCTGTCGGGTTGGCAATTGGTTCCGTACAAACGATGTTGCCATTACCGTCAAGTTCATGCTCGAGAGAGCGCAAAAACTCTACTTCGCGCAGGCCCGTGCGTTCCGAGAAACCCTGCGAGCGCGTATATCCGCCGTAGAGTTCATATTCCCAATCAGGAAGTTTTCCGAAACCGAGATCACCGCGCAAACCAGCGAATAAACGGTATTGCGTGAGCTCTGTATTGTTCTCGTCCTGAAACGGCTGGAACGGACGGAACGTGATATTCGCCGTTTGTCCAAACGCCGTGAACGGGCTGAACAAGTTGCTTGTTGTTACCTGAACATCAAGCGTTTCAGCTTGCGAGCTTTCCGACTTGGATTGACGGTTGCTCATATTGAATTCGAAGAACGCTTCCGTTCCCTCAACCCAATCGCTCAAATCGTATTTCGAGGTGGCGTATACGTTGAAGCGCTGGAATTCCGGAATGAACTGATCGCCCTGACGAATCAGCGCCGCTGGACCGTCAAGCTGGTCGCCGTCGCCATCCCAGTTTTCGAAATTACCGAACACGCCGAACGCAGGGTTCGCCGTCCCCGGACGCGGGGTCAAAACCCCGCCAAACGGAAACGCTGCAAATTGCTGCGAACGGGTCAAGTCGCCGAACTGGCGGCGGACCGAATCGCTTGTTCCATCTCCATCAGCATCGAACGGTGCAAAATCGACAGGACCAGCGAGCTCTCGCGTGCCGCCGCCCGGAAGAAGAAACGCGTCCGGACCGAAGTCTGTGGCAAACATCCAGTCGCGATCATTGCCGTTCACTTCTTCAAAGTGAAGATATTCCGCTGCAACGATGAAGCTGCCGCGTTCACCGGTATCGCCGATCATGATGGAATAGCGTTGCTCGGTGCCGGCGGCGTTTTCAAACGGCGCGGTGCGGAATGCGTCGAGTTGGACGCCTTCGAATTCGTCCCGCAAAATGACGTTCACAACGCCTGCAACGGCGTCAGAACCGTAAACGGACGATGCGCCATCAAGCAGAATGTCGATACGTTGCAACATTGATGAAGGCAGGATCGAGGTGTCCGGGAAGGACGGCGCACCCTCAATGCCGGCCGGCGCGACGCGGCGACCGTTAATCAACAGAAGCGTTCTGTCGGCGCCGAGACCACGCAGGGAAACAGCCGAACCGCCGGGACCCGCATTGGAAACAAAGTTTGCGTTGAATTGCTGATCGAGCTGAACGCCCTGAACAACCGTTGTGTTCTGCAAGACATCCTGGATATCGATCAATCCGAGATCAGCGACCGTTTCCGCATCGATCGTCTGCAGTGGCGATGTTGACGTGAATGAATTCTTTCGGATCCGCGAACCGGTGACGACAATTCTGTCTTCATCCGCATCGGGAATATCGTCTTCGTCAATAACATCGATAGGAATAGGCGCGTCGTCAGGTTGCGCCATCGCAGATGCGCCTAAACCAAGCGCGAAAATGGAGGCACTCGTAGCGAGGAAACCGCGCAAATGCGCGGAGTCCGGATTCAGTTTGTTGATCATTTTAAGTCTGCCCAATAGTTGCCCAAAAATTAGGACGGCATACCCTCCGCCCCGAAACCCGGCCTGGCGGACCATGGTCGCCGCCGGTGAACCGGCAACATTGATCGCGCACCCCCGAATTTGATTGAAATCCTTTCATCACACTATTGTCATGTCAAACGCCCGAGGTCGTTCAGTGAAGCAATCGGTTTTCAATGTTGCGTAAATACATCATGCGGTTAACCATAATCGAGCGCCCTTGCGCTGATTGCCAGTTTCCCCATTGTCGATTATGAAAATCGTGCTGCGCTGATGATCCGGGCGCATTTGGCGGCATTGTTGATATAGCCAAAGACCCAATTTGGTTGGGGTGGCTTAAAGGCGGGGTAAAAATGGCAGATAATCGCGTAATACGATCTAATCGCAGAACTTCGACGCTCCTCGTTATACTTGGGTCGTCAACAGTTTTTTGCGCCTCGCCGCTCCAAGCCTTCCAGCAAAGCGCCTCATCCGTACAGGATCCGTTTGAAGCCTGCGCCAACCTGACCGACAATGCCGACCGCCTTGCCTGCTTCGATGCAGCTATGTCGAGCCGCAACGCCAACGCGCCCCAGCCGGCGCCTGTGCAAAAATCCGCCGCCGATGTGAGCGCGCCGACCGCGCCCGCCTCAGCGCCTACGCCGCCTGTCGCCGCTGCGCCGCCAGCGCCAGGCGATGATTATGTCGTGCTGTCAAAAGCTGAGGCCGAAGATTTACGGCGCAAGGCCGGTGAGCGGGACCGTGAAGTTCAGCGCGTAGCCTATGAAAGCAAAATCGTCCGCGTGTTTACGACCGGTTATAAAATCCGAAATGTGCAACTTGAAAATGGCGAAGTCTGGCGTGAGTTTGCCGCCGCCGTTGGCGCAAAACCGCGCGCCGGCGATATCGCCCGGATAACGCCGGGCATTTTAGGAAGCTGGACCGTGCAATACGGAAAGCGCGACGCGAAGTACAAAGTCAAACGCGTTCTTCGATAATTACGGCGTCGCGGCGGCTGGCTGTTTTGACCAATCGCGCTTGACGCCTGTCGCAAGAAGAAACGGCGACGCGACAAAGATCGATGAATAGGTGCCGATCACGATCCCCCAGATCATCGCGAGGGTGAAACCGCGCAGCACTTCACCGCCAAAAATCGCCAACGAAATCAAAGCCAGTAACGTCGTAACAGACGTCATGACCGTTCGCGCCAACGTATCGTTGATCGAAAGGTCAAGAATATCGCCCAACGGCTTTGATTTAAACTTGCGCAGATTTTCCCGAACGCGGTCATAGACAACAACCGTATCGTTCATGGAATAGCCGACGATGGTCAGGATCGCGGCGATAATGGCGAGTTCGAATTTCAACTGCGTAACGGCGAACATGCCCATGGTGATGATGACATCATGGACGAGCGCGACAATCGCGCCGAGCGAAAACTGCCATTCAAAACGCAGCCAGATATAGATCAGCATCATCGCAATCGCGAGAATAACGGCCGTAATGCCTTTCTGGATCAACTCGCCGGAGACGGTCGGGCCGACAACATCGACTTTCCTGATCTGCATGCCTTCGCCAAGAAGCTCGCGCAATGCGCCTTCGACGGCGCCCCGCGCTTCTTGCTGCGCATTTTCACTGGCTGTATTGGCGTCTTCATCGTCGTCGACAACTGAAACGTCCTGCTGTTCAACATAAACAACCACGGCCTCTTCTGACCCTGCAAAATCCTGAATGGCCTGTACATTCACATTGCCAAGCCCGAGTTCGCCAACCGCGTTTCGTACGGCGTCGAGTTCTATCGGTTCGGAATCGGTAACTTCAATCGTCACGCCGCCGCGGAAATCGATGCCGAAATTGAGACCAATGGTGAACAGCGCAAAGAACGACCCAACGATCAGCGCCGCCGAAAACAGCATGGCGATGAACCGGACTTTGACGAACGGTATATTTGTGCTTTCAGGGACAAGTTTGAGAAACATGATTTGAGCGCCCCTATAACGCCAGTTGTTGCGGACGCTTGGAGAGCAGATACCCGCCCGCAAGCAATCGCGTCAGCACATAGGCAGTGAACACCGACGTCGCGACACCGACCGCGAGCGTGATCGCAAAGCCGCGCACGGGCCCTGCGCCCAGTTGGAACATAATCAGCGCCGCCAGAAATGTTGTTACGTTCGCATCTAGGATCGCCGACCATGCTTTTTGATAGCCGAGCTCTGCTGCAATAATGGGCGTTTTGCCGGCAGCCAATTCTTCGCGAATGCGCTCAAAGATCAAAACGTTTGCATCAACCGCCATGCCGATGGTCAGAACGATGCCCGCAATGCCCGGCAGTGTCAGTGTCGAGCCCATCAGCGACAGGGCGCCGGCGATCAGAATGACATTGGCGATCAACGCGATGTCAGCGTAGATCCCGAACCGGCCATAGCTGATAACCATGTAAATGATCACCGCGATAAAGCCGATGATCAGCGCTTTAGCGCCCGCCTCGATGGAGTCTTGTCCCAACTGCGGACCGACCGAACGCTGCTCCAGCGTCGTAAGCTCCGCCGGCAGCGCACCGGAACGGATAAGCAGCGCCGTGTCGCTTGCTTCGGCCGGCGTAAAGTCGCCGGTAATACGCCCTGACCCTTGCGTGATCGCGCTTTGAATTGTTGGCGCCGAGATGATCTCATTGTCGAGTACGATCGCAAAAACCTGTCCGATATTGTTTCGCGTATAATCGGCAAAACGACGGGCGCCGCGACTGTCGAATTCAAAATTAATCTGAAAACCCGGACCATCTGAACTTTGCGTTGCGGATGCGTTGTTCACCATGTCGCCGGTGATTTCCGGATCCTCAACCAGCACCATGGGCGGGCGTCCCGTCCCTTCGAGCGCTGAATAGGGAACCAGGATGCGCCCCGGCGGCAACAGTCCGGAGGCGGCGTCTGACGGATTGACGGTCAAGTCTGCGGCGTGAAAGGACAATTGGCCCGTACGGTTGATGATCGCCTTCAAGGCCTCCGGATCATCGTCGCCCGGCACCTGCACCACGATGCGGTCAACGCCTTGCGGCGCGATGACGACTTCCTTGTTACCGGCTGGGTCGATCCGCCGTCGGACGACTTCAATTGAGTCGCGCACGGCCTCGGACGAAAACTGGCGCTCCGCTTCCGGCGTCATGGCAATGACAATGCGACCGTCTTCGGCAGTCACCGTGTAAGGTCTGATGCCCAGCCCGAGCGCACCGGCGCCGCTTCGCGTTACATCACGCACGCGGTCCCGCGCAGCGTCAAAGTCGCCGGCTTCGGCGACGCGCAATGTTATATGCGCCGCTGCATCATCATAGGTGAGATTGTTGATCGAAATGCGTTCTCGCCCGGCGCCGCGATTAGGGCGCATCTCCCGCCGGATGTCGGACATGATTGACCGCATGCGGTCGTCGATCACTTTTTCCGTATCAACGCCGAGCAGAAGATAAGAGCCGCCTTGCAGATCAAGCCCGAGATTGATCGTCGATTTCGGTGCAAAGCCGGGCATGCTCGCCCGCGTTTCATCATTCAGGAAATTCGGGAGCGCGAATAAAATCCCGAGCAAGACAAGCCCGATGATCCCGGCGGTTTGAGATTTATTAAAATGAAGCATGAGATGAACTGTCTAGCGTTTGACGATTTAGCGCGCGCCGCCCGGACGGCCGCTGCGATCAGGAATCGTTTGCGGCGGGCTCGGGTTTATTGCGCACATCGGTCAGTGTTGATTTTACAACCTTGACCGTAACCTTGTCGGCAAGCTCGACCATCACTTCTTCGCCCTCCAGGACTTTGGTGACTTTGCCGATAATGCCGCCAGCGGTCACGACCGTGTCGCCGCGCCGGACATTGGAGACCATTTCCTGATGCTTCTTGCGGGCGGTCATCTGCGGCCGGATCAGCAGGAAGTAAAAAATGACGAAAATGAAGACCAGCGGCGCCAACTGCATAATGACACTCTGCGTTGAAGCCTCTCCAGCTTGCGCATAAGCGGGCGAAATAAACATGGAAATATTCCTCTCCTCGGGAATTTGTCGGCAGGCGACAGATTGCGGCCAGATTTCCTCCGCCGCCACGGCTCCGCGGTATATAGCCATCACCCCCGCGGTTGCAATCCATTGATTTCATTGCCGAGGCGGCCGATAGCCATTTTCTGCGAACACAGTGAGAATCCAAAAATGTCAGCCGCCAAAAGCGCCCTTTTTCAAGCGCCGAAACATTCAGGGCCCATTGGCCATTGGATCATCGCCGCCCGGCGTGCGGGGACGCCCTCATGACCGACGCCGCACAGCCGGCCTCCCGTTTGCCGCTATTCTTCCAACGTCGCTTCTTTCCAATGTGGGTCGCCCTGTCCTTTGGCACGCTCGCCGACAACACCCTGCGCCAGGCGCTGCTGATTGGCATTCCCGCCGGCATCATCTCGGTGCCGTTTTTCGCCAACGCCGACAATGCGATCCCCTATATCGGCGCCCTCCTGCCGCTCGCGATCTTGCTGTTCTCGTCCGTCTCCGGACAACTCGCCGATAAATACGAGACATCAATGATGTTCCGGCGCACAAAGTTCATGGAAATTGTGCTGATGAGCGTCGCCGCACTTGCGTTCACATTTGGCAACGGCATGCTCGCCATCGCCATGCTTTTTGCGATGGGCGCGCAGTCTGCGTTCTTCTCGCCGGTGCGAGTGGGCGCCATGCCGAAATATCTTCACGCGGACGAACTCGTGCGCGGCAACGGCTTATGCAACGCTGGCCTCTTTACGTTTATCCTGCTCGGATACACGGTTGGCAGTATTTTGATCGTCCGGGAAAATGGCGGCGGCGCTGTCGGCGTTGCGCTTGTGAGCGCAGCGCTTATCGGCTGGCTCGCATCGCTCAACACGCCGTTCGCGGCGGCGAATGATCCGACTCTGAAACTAAGTTTCAATGCCCCGGCACAGACGGTCTCTATGTTTCGTCTGGCGTTCGGCTCACGCGGTGTCGGCCCGACACTGATCGGCGTCGGCGTTTTCTATTTTTTGTCGACGGCGGTAACCGTCGCCGTGCCGCTCTACGGCCGCGACGCGCTGCACGCCGACCCGCTTGTCTGGGCGGCGCTAAACGGGCTCTTCGCCATCGGCGCGATGATCGGCGCGGTGGGCGCCGCGAGCCTTGCGAAAGGACGCACAGGCTTCAGGTTTTCGACAGCGGGGATTATTGGCGCCGGTTTCATGAGCTTTGCGATCGTCTTTGTGACCCCCCTTGCGGCCGGGACACCGGCGGCGCCGCTTTCCCTGAACGGGCTCTTTTCATCGACCGCAGGCGTTACGCTTGTCCTTTTATTCGTGGCGACGTCGGCCTTTTCTGGCGTTTACATCGCGCCGTTACAGGCAGCGATGCAACGGCGCGCCCCAGCCCCGATCCGCGCCCGCATCCTCGCCGCCAGCATCTTTTCAAACGCCGCCTTCGCCATCCCCGGCTCATTGTCGATATTGGCCGTTACGGGAAACGGCGTTGATCCGACGCTTGTCTTTGCAGGCGTCGGCAGCGCGATGTTCCTGATTGGCGCGGTCATGGTCCAACGAGGCCGGACACTTCCCGCCGGGCTCTATGAAGAAGCCCTTTCGGCGTCTAGTTTGTCGTCTTCGTAACGTTTGCTTTGCGCATAGTCGCTATCGTCCATTCATATCATGATTAGTTTGCATCGATGACCATACTCGTGACCGGCGCCGCCGGCTTTATCGGATCAGAGACCGCGCGCGCCCTGACGGCGCGCGGCGACCAGGTGATCGGCATTGATAATCTCAACGCCTATTATTCCCCGGCGCTGAAACGCGCGCGCCTTGATCGCATCGGCGCCGCGTCGAATTTTAAATTCATCAAGGCCGATATTTCGAATTACCAGGAACTGACCGCTGCACTGACCGGCATAAAGTTTTCAGCGATCATTCATCTCGCGGCGCAGGCGGGCGTGCGTCACTCGATCACCCATCCGTTCGACTACGGAAAATCAAATCTCGACGGCCATCTTTCGGTCATTGAACTTGCACGCCAACGCAAGGTTGAGCATCTGACATACGCATCGTCATCGTCGGTGTACGGCGCCAATACGAAAACGCCGTTCAGCGAGACCGATCCAACGCACGCGCCTGTCTCGCTATACGGCGCGACCAAGAAGGCAAATGAGGCGATGTCGGCGTCTTATGCGCGGCTCTACGCCTTGCCGCAGACAGGCCTTCGCTTTTTCACCGTATACGGACCATGGGGCCGACCGGACATGGCCTATTGGATTTTCACCGAAAAAATCCTGAGCGGCGCGCCCATCGACATCTACAACAATGGCGCTATGGGCCGCGATTTCACCTATGTCGACGATATCGTGAAAGGCGTTATCGCCGCCCATGACCGCCCGCCGGGGGCCGATCATCATTTTCATCGGATATTCAATCTCGGAAATGATCAGCCCGAAGAGTTGATGACCCTCGTTTCCCTACTTGAGACCGAGCTGGGGAAAACTACCGAAAAGATCATGAAACCGATGCAGCCCGGCGACGTGGAGCGCACCTGGGCCGATATCGGCCGCGCCCGCGACGAGCTTGGTTACGCGCCGTCTGTTTCGCTGGCGGAAGGAATTAAGCGCTTTGCCGCATGGCGCCTCAGTCTCGACCAGCCATTCTGAGTTCGGGATCAATTCGTAAAATAGTTAACAGGCTTTAATACATTTTTCGCCCGCGGGGGCCGTATGGGGGGACCGTATGGCAAGTGAGTTGCATCGTCCCCGTCCAATTGGCGCCTTTTTGCGCCAGCGCCTTAACGCAGCTGAAACATCGTTACCATAAATTTAGGCTACAATGGGTTTTTCGCTTTTCATCATCGCTATCTGCCTGATCGTCGGCGGCATCGCTGCGATCATGTCCGTGCGCCCGAATTTTGCCGCTGAAGTTACGGCCAGCCTGCGCAAGACCGAGGCGGTGCGAAAGTTTACGCCGAAAAATACGCTTTTTATTGTCGGTCCGGCAGCGAACCATCAGGCTTGCCGGATGCAACGACGCCTCTTGAAGCCGGCCATTCCAGCGCTCATCCGCGATGATGTTATCGTCATGGAGCTCTACGGCGAAGAAACGCCGCGCAAAAATGGCGAACCGCTCGACTGGCTCGATCCGGCCCTTTTGCGCCACGCGATTGCGGCCGGTCCGGGGTTTAATATTATTTATGTGGACCCGGACGGCAAAACGCAGTTTCGCGGCGAAGCGCCCATGCTGACCGCCGATATTCTCCGGCAAGCGCAGATAAAGATTGTCGTTCCCGGCGAGCCGCAAAGCCGCGCTCGCAAATCCAAAGTGCTGAAAAAACTGCGCGCTGCCTGATTAGGCGGTTGCGCCCTTAAACCGGCCAGCCGGTTTCGCCCACCTGCACCTTTTTTTACGTCGGTCTGCCAATCGAATGATATTCGATACCGCTCGCTGTCATTTCCGCGGCGCGATAAATATTGCGCAGGTCGATCATGATGGGCGTTTTCATCAGTGACTTGACCCGCTCAACATCAAGGGCGCGGAACTCGTCCCATTCCGTAATGATAACAACGGCATCAGCGCCTTCCAGCGTCTGGTATGGCCCCTCTTTGTAATCAACATCCGTCAAAAGGCCGGCGGCTTCTTCCATACCGGCGGGATCGAACGCCGCGATTTTTGCGCCCTTCCCTTGCAGCGCCGGAATGATATCGAGCGACGGGGAATCGCGCATATCGTCTGTATTCGGCTTAAAGGTGAGGCCAAGGACAGCAATCGTTTTGCCGTCGATCGAACCATCACACGCCGCAACGACACGCTCGGCCATTCGCTTTTTCCGCCGATCATTGATCTCGACGACGGCCTCAACGATCTTCGTTGGCGCATCATATGTCTGTGCGGTTTTAACGAGCGCCAACGTGTCTTTCGGAAAACAGGACCCGCCATATCCGGGTCCCGCATGCAGGAATTTTCCGCCGATGCGACCGTCAAGACCGATACCGCGCGCCACTTCCTGGACGTTTGCGCCGACTTTCTCGCAAATGTCGGCCATTTCATTGATGAAGGTAATCTTGGTCGCAAGAAACGCATTGGCGGCGTATTTGATCAGTTCAGATGTCGACCGGTTGGTGAAGACGACGGGCGTTTCGTTGAGATAGAGCGGGCGATAAAGTTCGCGCATGACTGCAACTGACGCCTCATCTTCGACCCCGACGATAACCCGGTCCGGTCGTTTGAAATCATTGATCGCGGCGCCTTCGCGCAGGAATTCAGGATTGGAGACGACGGAAAATTCTGCATCCGGCCGGGTGCGCCTGATGATTGCTTCAACCTCGGCGCCGGTGCCGACCGGGACCGTGGATTTGGTGACGATGACCGTATAGCCGTTGATGACTTTGGCGATCTCTTCGGCCGCCTGATAAACATAAGAGAGGTCCGCAAAGCCGTCGCCGCGCCGCGACGGCGTCCCGACAGCGATGAAAACAGCATCGGCATCGGGCGTCGACGCCGCGAGATCGAGGCTGAAAGACAACCGGCCGGCCTTTACATTTTCCCTGACGAGGCTCTCAAGGCCCGGCTCGTAGATCGGCATGACACCGTCTTCGAGTTTGCGAATTTTCTTTTCGTCCTTGTCGACGCAGACGACGTCGTGACCGAAATCAGCAAAACAGGCGCCGGACACCAGTCCGACATAACCGGCTCCAATCATCGTAACGCGCATGAAACTGGCCTTTCGTCTTTAAGTTGCGGCTGGCGGCGGGCCGCCGGGCTGGATTTTGTTTAGACGCCCTTATTCCGAAAGGCCACCACCGGAACGGCGCCCGACGAGGGCCTTAACGGCCCGGCATTTGCCTGTATAAAGCCAAAGCAGTTCCGCCGATATCGGCGCGAAGGGTCCGTTGTCCCATGACGAAACAGTTTGCCGTATTTCATGTCAGCTGGCGCGACGCCAAACGGCGCCCCGTTGGGCTTGTCGCCAATGAGCGCGACTATGCGCGGGCCGCGGCGGCGGCCATGCAGGAGCGCCTGAACGCACTCGCTGATGAAGGCTGGATCGTTCAGGACATTATACCGGCAACCGGCATCATGCCGAAACAGTCGGCCGCGTTCACGATCGTCGCTTTTCGCTAATTTAGCGCTGACCTGAGGTTGACCGGGCTTGCCAAGCGGCGGCGCGGGGCCTTATCAGCCGCTCCATGAGCGACCAATCCACTTCCGAAGACATTGCACTGTGCGACGCGCTGACAGCGCTGGCGATCAAAGCCGGCGCCGTCATTATGTCAGTCTATGAAAGCGACTTCGTCGTCGAACAAAAGGACGACGCCTCGCCTGTGACGGAAGCCGATAAGCGCGCTGAAAAAATTATCCTTGCTGGTCTTCGCGATATAGCACCCGATATTCCCGTTCTTGCTGAGGAGGCGGCCAGCGAAGGCCATATCCCGACCTTTGGCGATCAGTTCTTTCTCGTCGACCCGCTCGACGGGACACGCGAATTTGTAAACCGCACCGGGGAATTCACGGTCAACATCGCGCTCGTCCGCAATACCAGGCCGGCCCTTGGCGTCGTTTATACGCCGGTGACCGGTAAACTTTATGCAGGCGTTGTCGGCCACGGCGCGTGGCGCGTGATTGTCGATAAAGACGGCGCCATCACGGACCGATGCGAAATCAAAGCGGCGTCCGTTCCCGCGAAAGGGATGATCGCCGTTGCCAGCCGGTCGCACCGGTCGCCGGAAACAGATGCGTTTCTTGAAACGCTGGACATCGCCGACTTCGCGGCAGCGGGATCGTCATTGAAATTTTGCCTGATTGCGGAAGGCGCGGCCCACATCTATCCGCGGTTCGGACGGACGATGGAATGGGATACGGGCGCCGGTCAGGCCGTGCTCGAGGCCGCTGGCGGCAAAGTCTGCGCCCATCCATCCGGCGAAGCACTGGGCTACAACAAACGCGAGCGCGGGTTTGATAATCCGTATTTTATTGCGTCGGGCGCGTAACCAGCGCCGGTTCTAACCGCGCAGCAATCCGCCGTCGGAAGTATTGCGACGGACCCAGATTTCCCAGAACGGCGTTTCTTCCTGCAGCTTGAATTCCGTGTAGAGCAGCGCTTCGGCGCGCCCTTTCGCGGCAAGCGCAGCCGGCCCCAGATCCAGGCGGGGAACGAATACGACGCTGGCGTTTGCGGCGGCGTCATTGCTGTCGGCGCGGCAATTGCGGGCATCGGCGATGACACAAGCGGCGTCTGCGCCGGTCAGGATCGCAACCTCGTGTCCGCGCGCCGTAATGATTTTCGCGCGGCTGGCTGCTTCTAACAGCATCGCTGATTGGTCGACCGGGGCCAGCGCCAGTAACTCGCGCGCTTCCGGTGTTGAGAAGCGCCCCTCTTCGATCCAGTTGGCGATGGTCGGGCCGCCCGGCTGTACGAGGGCTAATTCCGACCGGATATTTTGCGGCGCGTTCAAGGCCGTCTGGTGCTGAAGTGAAAATTGTTGCGCAGCATGAGCGGCCATCGCGCCGGTCCAGAACATCGGCAGTACGGCAACGCCGAGGGCTGCGGCGACGCTGGCGCGATCATGGTTCTGGAACAACCCGGCGTAAAAAGGCGAGGACACCGAGAACGCCGCGATCGTGGCAGCGAAGACAAAAACAGGCAGCGTATTGGCGCCGGAAAACCACGCGGCTGCGAATGAGATGATACCGAAAAACAGCGCCGTCAGCGTTGCGCGTCGATTTTCGCGGCCGCCGAAAATACCGGTCATCGCGAGCACGAGAAGGGCGCTGACCGCAACGCCGCTAAGACGAAACGCGCTTTCGTCGCCGGCGAAATGGACGCCCATGGTCAACGTTCCGGACGCCGCGGCGGCGCGCGCAACGTTCATGCCCGGTGCAAAATATTCGGCGACGCCGGCGCAGATCGCGAACATCAACAGCGTTGATGCATACCGGTTCAGCCCGTGCGGGCCGGAGAGAAACGGACAAAATGACAGGACCGCAAAGCCGGCGAGCGAGAACACCGGGTTGAGGAGCCACAACACAAAAAGTGAGATGCCAGCGAGAATGCCTTCGAAGCGCGCCCGTCCTTTTGACTGATCGGCGCAAGGCGAAAGAAAGCAAAACCCGCAAACGAGAAAGAGCGCCAGCGCAAATTCCGCCGGTCCGCCAAATGGCGACGCGACCGTTCCGGCGAGCCCCGCAGTCATTACCGCGCCAGCAAAAACCGGCAAACGGGAAACGGAAAAATACGCCATGGGTACGACAACAATCATGGCGCTAATGGCTTTGGCGACGAGATGCACGCGTCCGGGCGTATCGGCGAACAAATCACCGAGCATGAGCGTCATCAGGTAAAAGGGGGCGGATACAGTTTCGATATTTATTTCACCGCCGAGCGCAGCGCGCGCATCAGCAATCGGTCCAATCATTTCGACGGTTGGCGACAGGCTGAGCAGGGCCGGCGCAAGGATGGCCGCAGCGATAAACGGCGCCGCCGCGACAAGCGCTGCAAAATACGAAATCGCCGGGCGTTGCCAGGCATATAAAACAAGCGCGACACGGCGCGCCGCCGGCGCCGGGCGCCGCCATGCGAATTCGGCAGGATTGTCGTTGCGTTTGCTGGACATAGTCCGCTTTCCCCTTGTCAGCGACACGCGGCGTCTCGGATTGAAACGGGTGTGCGGCTTCGTTAATGGGACGGTTGCAAAGCCTTTGCCGCTGTGGGCCTTTGGTCACCGGAACGCTTCATGTTGCGGCGATTTCGGTTGTGTCCGGCGCGCGCAGTATGGTTAACGGGACGCCCTTGCAACGCTGCGGGTTGGCGGGGCAAATATACGGACGGTGCGCCTTGCGCGATGGCCGCGCCAAATTGGACCGATGGTAAGGATTATTGATGCGCCGGCTGTTGCACATGCCCCTCGATCCGGCCTCGCGAATGCTCCGAATTGCGCTCGCAGAGAAGGGTCTTCCCGCCGAATTCGAGGAAACGCGGCCGTGGGAGGCTGGCGAGCGGATTACCTCGTTAAACCCCGCCGGCTCCATTCCCGTCCTGATTGACGAATCGCGCAGCGGCGAAGAAAGCCCGTTCGCACCGGCAAGCGTTGCGATGGAATATCTCGAAGAGCGGTATCCGAGCCCGTCGCTTTTTCCGACCGGCGCCGAAACGCGCGCCGAAACGCGCCGCCTTGTTGCCTGGTTCACGCAGAAATTTGAACGCGATGTTATTGACTTGATTGTCCGGGAACGGATCGACAAGCGGTTAATGCGGCGCGGTCAGCCGGACTATGATTTATTACGGGCCGGCCTTGAAGCGCTCGACTGGCACATGGATTATTTCGCATGGTTAATCGATCAGCGAAGCTGGTTTGCCGGCGACGTTTACACGGCGGCGGATGTCGCTGCGGCCGGATATATTTCCTGCGTCGATTATGTGGATGGCGTTCCGTGGGACCGATTTCCCGCCGTGAAGGAATGGTATGCGCGGGTAAAATCGCGCCCGGCGCTTCGTCCGATCCTGCGCGACCGCGTTGAAGGCATGCCGCCGCCGCGCCATTACGCTGACCCGGATTTCTAACCATGAGCGAGGCGACACGCGCGCGCGATGCGATACGCGAAAAGGCGTTGGCGCTCGGCTTTGACGGCGCACACTTTACGCACGCGTCATTGCCAGCGGAAATCGGCGATCGCCTCACCCTATTCCTCGACGAGAACCGTCACGGCGATATGGACTGGCTAGATGCCCGCAAGGAACAGCGCGCCAGTCCGGATGCGCTGTGGCCGGCGGCGACAAGCGCGATTGTCCTGACCATGAATTATGGCCCGGACACCGATCCAATGACAGCGCTCGAGGACAAATCCGCCGGCGTCATTTCGGTCTACGCCCGCAATCGCGATTATCATGACCTCATCAAAAAACGCCTGAAACAACTCGGTCGCTGGCTTGGCGAAACCTATGACAGTGAATTGAAAGTCTTTGTCGATACGGCGCCGCTAATGGAAAAGCCGCTCGCCGCACAAGCCGGCGCCGGCTGGCAGGGAAAGCACACCAACCTTGTCTCGCGCGATTTCGGGTCGTGGCTTTTTCTCGGCGCGATCCTGACGACGCTCGAATTGCCGCCCGATCCGCGCGAGGAAGACCATTGCGGATCCTGTAGCAACTGCCTTGATATTTGTCCGACGAACGCTTTTCCGGCGCCCTATCAACTCGATGCGCGGCGGTGCATTTCCTACCTCACTATCGAACACAAAGGCCCGATCCCGCACGCGCTTCGCGCCGGCATCGGTAACCGGATCTATGGCTGCGACGATTGCCTCGCCGTCTGTCCGTGGAACAAATTTGCATCGACGGCCCGCGAGGCGAAATTGCGCGGGCGCGATGACCTGAAATCACCGCCGCTTTCCGATCTCGCCGCCCTTGACGACGGCGCCTTTCGAAAACTGTTTTCCGGCTCGCCGATCAAACGCACCGGCCGCGATCGGTTTGTGCGCAATGTGGCGATCGCTATCGGCAATAGCGGTGATCATGCCCTCACCGGCGCGGTGCAAAATCTTTTGCGGGACGAGAGCGCAATCGTGCGCGGCGCGGCCATCTGGGCGATCGCTCAGCTAACAGACGAAGAAACCTTTTCAACGCTTCGCACCGCCCACGCGCACGAAGAAGCGGACGCCGACGTGCTCGCTGAATGGGCGCAGGCGCATCAGACCACCGAAATGGATGTCGGCGCTCGCTGAGTTTGGCGGGCGTTTATTCCTCTTCCGCGGGCTGTTCGTCGGGCACGTCGAAAATCTGGCCCGGATAAATGAGATCAGGATCGCGGATCTGATCGGCATTTGCGGCGTAAATGATGGTGTATTGCGCGCCGCGGCCATAAGCGCGCCGCGCGATGCGCCACAGACTATTGCCCGGCTGCACCACGACACGCCCGTCGCCGAGCTGGATATCGTCAGGGGATGCCCGCTCAAACGGCAGTTCAATGGCGTAAGCCGGCCGGCCGCTGTCATCGAGTTGTACGATCAGGAGCTGATAAACGCCCGGATTGATGGTCGCGTCAGGCGACAACACCCAACGCCCGCGATCGTTGGCTTGCGTCTGGCCGATCAATTGCCGGTTGATAAAGATCTGCACGACAGCGCCCGGCGTCGCGCGGCCGGAAAAAATAACGGCGCCGGAATCGTCATAATCAATGACATCGAGCGCCAGCGGGCCGAGCCCCTCGCCAACATCGCCCGGCTCCTGCAACACCTCGGTGGCGCCGCCCGGCGTCGTTCGTAAAACGCGCGGCGCATCGCCGTCCTGCGCCGGAACAAGAATGATCACCGTCTGCTCGGACCGAATGGTCAAGCCGTCCGGCGTCGTCATCGAAAGGCTGAGCTCAACCGGCCCGGCGTCCAGCGGCGTATCCGTAGAGAGCGCCCACGATCCGTCAGCTTCGGCCTGCGTTTGCGCGATTTCCTCGCCATTTGCGAAAATCGTCACCTCTGCGCCCGGCGCGGCGCGCCCGGCGATCACGGCGTAGCCCGTGCGATCAACCCGTACGATATCGAAATTGGGCAATGCCGCCTCGACCGGCTCGGCGTCGTCGCCGTCCGGCGCCTCGTCCGTGGTGTTAACGATGTCGGCGTCGTCCGGCGGCGTCTCGATGAGGCCAAAGCGCTGTGCGCCCTGCCAGGCGAGGAACCCCAGAACAATCAGTAATAGGACGATAACAACGACGCGCATAGCGGGCCCTTCCTGCGGCGATTACACACTAATTGGAATTTGACTTTACCCCGTCATAAATCATCGTACAATGTGCGCTGGAACCCATCAAACGTTGTGAATTCATGAAATCCCTCTGTGTATACTGCGGGTCTCGACCCGGCGCCGACCCTGCCTTCAAGAAAACCGCCGAGTGGATCGGCGCAGAAGCCGCCCGCCGCGATGTCCGTATCGTCTATGGCGGCGGCAAACTCGGCTTGATGGGGGCGACGGCTGGCGCGGCCCGCGACGCCGGCGGCAAGGTTTTCGGGGTGATTCCTGACTTTCTGGTCGAACTTGAAGGCATCCTCGAGGGCGTCGATCACAAGGTCGTCAAGACCATGCACGAACGCAAAATGCTGATGTTCGAGGAATCTGACGCAATTTTGACGCTCCCCGGCGGCATCGGCACGCTTGAGGAACTGATCGAAGTTCTCTCCTGGGCGCGCCTGTCATTGCATCGAAAACCCCTCATTGTGCTGAACATGAAGGGGTTCTGGACGCCGCTGAAAAAATTGATCGAACATGTGATCGAAGAAGGCTTCGCGGACAAGGAATTGATTTCCGACCTTATTTTCGTGGAAAAGCCGGAAGATGTCTTCACGGCGGCGGAAAGCCACATGTTGCGCGCTCGCGCCTGACGAGTTCCGGTCTCCTGCCGCATTCCACCCTCGGCCCATCGCATCGGGGCTATCGCGCCGCCACAGTCGGCGCCAGGGTTAATGCGCCCACTTGTTACGAAACCAGGCGCAGAGATCTGGTGTGACCGTGCGGCGAAGAAAAGGAAACCGACGCCATGCTGACCATACGAACCTTGAACCTTAACGATCCGCGTGCGGCATTTCGCAATTTTATGCTCGCCGCTGGCGCAACCATCGCCCTCATTATCGCAGCGCTCGCGCCGACGCCGGCTGACGCCAGGAATTTCCATATTGGCGACGCCGATGAATTGCTTGACGAGTTGATCGAGATGGATGCAAGCGACATCGCAGAGTTACAAGCGGACCTGGTTGAAGCGCGCGATGATATCGAAGAGGCTATAGGCGAAATTGCCGAAGCCAAAGAAGAAGTTAAAGACACCGTTATTGGCGCGGCGATTGCCAACGCCGCCTTTAACGTCGCGCAAGTCGCTGTCGATCGCGCAACCGGTATGGCCATCACCAAAGCGCGCAAAGCGCTGGACGAAGCCGAAGCAATGCTCAGCGACCGTCGCGACGACCTAGGCGATGCGGAGTTTCACGAAACCCGTGGCGCGATCGACATGATCCGCAGCGAGCTGATTGAACTCGAGTATTCCCTCGACGCACTGTCGGCGGCGTTGCGCGAAGCGTAGCCCGTCAGGCCGGGTCGGCGCCGACGCGAACCACCGCCTTGCCCGCATTTTCACCGTGGAACAGGCCAACGAAAGCGTCGGCGGCGCGGTCGAGACCATCATATTCGGTCTGCTGAAACTTTATTTTTTTCGACACTACGAGCGGCGCCACCTCGCCGGCGAATTCCATGGCCTTGTCCGCATATTCGGAGACAATAAATCCGCGGGCCATAACGCCGCGACCGATCAGATTGACAAGATTTGGCGGACCCGGTTCCACTTCAGTATTATTGTACATTGAGATCATGCCGCAAAGCGCCATGCGCCCGCCAAAACCGATGCAGTTAATCGCCGCTTCCAGATGCATGCCGCCGACATTTTCAAAATAACAGTCAACGCCATTCGGCGCCGCTTCAGCGAGCGCCTTGGTAAGCTCAGCGGCGTTCTTGTAATCTTTATAGTTTAGCGCAACGTCGACGCCCGCTTCTTCCTTCAGCCATCGAATTTTCTCTGGCGATCCAGCCGACGCGACAACGCGCGCGCCGCGCATTTTACCAAGCTGGCAAACAACAGAACCGACCGCGCCCGCAGCCCCGGAAACAAAAAGCGTTTCGCCTTCTTTCGGTTTCATGATTTGCGTGACGCCAGCCCACGCCGTCAGGCCGGGCATGCCAAGAACCCCCAGCCAGGCTGGCAGCGGCGCGAGATTGGGAATTATTTTTTGCGTTCGCTCGCCGCTGGAAACGTAATATTCCTTCCAGCCGCCGGTGAAGTCGACAATGAGATCGCCGACGCCATAGTCGGCGATGTTCGATTCAACGACCTCCGCGACGGCGCCGCCCGCGAGCGGTTCATCGAGCGAAAATGGCGGAATGTAACTCTTGACGTCCGGCCGCATTCGGCCGCGCATATAAGGATCGACGGACATCCAGATCGTGCGACAAACCATTTCATTTGCGCCGGCCGCCGGCACAGTGGTTTCCCGGATTTCAAAATCGCTCGCTGCCGGCATCCCTTGTGGGTAGGCCTTCAGAAATACCGACTTCGACTTGCGATCTGACATGGGCTCGTCCTCATTTTGGCGAATTTGTGGCAACTGTATCGCCTATCCCTCGCTCGCGACAGCGTGAAGAGCAGCCCGTAATTCGGACAAATCCTTGCCTCAATCTCGCCTTGGACGGCTACGACAGTAGGCATCACGGCGACGGGGCAAACCAACCAGCCGCCTCAACGTGAATGAAAACGACGCAACGAACGGAGGCTTCGAAAAGCCATGAAAAGTATTTTAATTGCATCAGGCGCAATGTTGCTGGCGGTAACAGGGTGCCAGTCTACGGGTGAAGGCGCGCTTACGGGCGCAGCGATCGGCGCTGCAGGCGGCGCAATCGCTGGTGAAATTTTTGCGGGACGTCCCGGCCGCGGCGCAGCCTATGGCGCGCTCATCGGCGGCGCCCTCGGCGCTTATGAGGGATGTTCGCGCGCTGGCACGTGCGGCGGTCGTGCACGAGACCATGGTCAACGGCGCTATGATCGCTATTCCGGCCAATATTATTACGTCGATCCCCAATATGGCGACACCTATTGGGAAGACGGTTCCTTTCGCGAATATGGCGGCAACAACCGCCGGCGTGACAATCGACGCAATCGCCGACGCCACTAATCCCTCTAGAAAGTTTGTTGCGTAATATTGCGGTCCGTCAAATTGGCGGGCCGCAATTTTTTTAGTGGGGCGCACTCATCCGGTTATTCAATCGGCGGCGGATCGCCTCTAAATCTCTGTTTTTTGTTTTTGCCCATTTGCGTCAATGCAATAATCGTCATGGTGGGAACAAATGCATCGACATTGCCGGTCGGGTCGCCAAGCTCCCAGAATGCAAACAACCCGGACCAGCCGAACAACGCGATGGCGGCGACGCCCATGGCCGCATCAAAAAACATTTCAAATCCCGGTATCCGCCCGATCGTGAAATCGAGAACATCCAGCGCAACCGCAATGATCAATTTGACGACATCCGAGCGCATATTGTTTTCCCCATCTGGGCGAAGTTTCGCACATCATTGCCGGGGTCTCAACAACACCGCTGGCGACATTAGCCGTCAATTCCGAAATCGAAGCCCGAAGCCCAATGTGCGCGTTTCGCCGGGAAAAAACCGGTCATTACCGAAGGCAAAATCGGCCCGCTCCGCATAAAGCGCGTCTGTTGCGTTGCGCAGGGTCAGGAAAGCGGCAAGCCCGGCGCGAATTTCCGTCTCTGCGCGGAGGTTCAAAATATCATATCCCTCATAGGAATGGTCGTTGGCGGCGTCCGTAAAATACGACCCGACCGAGCGCCACTCCGCCTCAAACCGCAAGGGCGCGATCGGCCGCCATTCGAGCCGCGTATTGGCGACGATCCGCGGCGCCGTATCAACGTCATCGCCAGACGATATATTCTCGTTAAAGACGCCGGGAGTCGCTAACGGGTTACGGTCAAACTGATACGTGTGCGCCGCGTATGTCACCGCGCTCGACAGGGTCAATGTCTCATGCAGCGCAACCACGGTTTCGGCTTCGACGCCGACATGACGCGTTTTTCCGTCATTGACATTAAAACCGTCAGCATCGCGAAAAAAGACGTTGCGCTTCTCCATCCAGAACGCCGCGACATTCAAGCTGATGCGCTCGCCAAACGCTGCGCGGCTTCCGACCTCGATGGCGTCAATAATTTCAGGGTTAGCAGCGTTGTCGGTCTGGTTGCTTTGCAACCGATACAGGTCTGTCGTTTGCGGCGGACGGGCGCCGCGTGCAAAACTTGCATAAACGCTCGCACGATTTGACAGTTCGTGACGGATACTGAGCTTGGGGCTCGCGGTCACAAAGCGGTCGACCTGATCGGCAGGCCGCAAAAATCGGCCATTTGCACCGCTGCTCGCCTTGTTGTTGTAATCATAAATCGCGCCGTCAACGCGCGCCGCTGCGGTCACGACGGTGCGCGGCGTTAGTTCATATTGAGCCTCAACAAAACCCGACGCATTGATCGCCTGAACATCGTAATCGTAGTGCAGGCCTTGCGTGAACGAAAAGACGCTCGAGCCTTCCTGAAGCTCGGTCAGCCAGCCTTCGGTGTATTCTGCGTCAATGCCGGCAATAAGCGCGAAGCGATCGCGATCAAGGTAATAGGCGCTTTGTATACCGACGCTCCAATGGCCGTTTTCCTCCAGCGCATTGCCCGGAAGAAAATGCTGGAGAAAATCCATATCGTTCCAGCGCGCATAAGGCGTAACGCGCAGCTCGGCGCGCTCGGAAACAGGCGCTGTTATGGTTGATTGCAGGCGCACTGACTTTGCGTCGCGAAAGGCTTGCGGGAAATCATTCGTCCGCCGCCGGTCCCGATCGAAAAGGTCATCGCGGCCGAAAATAAAGCCGGCCGTTTCCTGTTCGAGATTATCGACCGCAAAGATTGTATCAATCGATATGGCGTCGCCATCATAGACATGACGCAGTGTCGCCTTTTGCTGATCGAGGCCCGCATCATCGCGATAGCCGTCTTCCGACACGGCGGATACGCCAGCATAAACGCCATGGCGGCCAATCGCATTAGACACTGAGCCTTTCCATTTATACCGGTCTTCCGTGTCGCCGAATATTTCTCCGGATACAGAGAAAGTCTCCGCCGGGTCGGGGCCGATGACATTGACGACGCCGTGAATGGCGTTGGCCCCGTAAAGGGCGCCCGACGGTCCGCGCACAATTTCGATGCGCTCGGCGAGTTCGTGATGCGCGTCGAACAGTCCGTTGATATTGGCGAACCCGGCCGAACGAAGCGGCACGCCGTTTTCAAGAAAAAGGAAAGAGCCCGCGCCGGCCCCGGCCGTCAGCACCGGCGAGCGGATGGCGGTGAGGTGCTCCGCGCCGGAGCCGCGATGGAGATTGACGCCCGCCGCCCGCGACAACACTTCGGCAATGTGATCGGCGCCGACGATGCCCAATTCGCTTTCGCCGATTGACGTAATTGACGCCGGCGCGGTTTCGGCAGCCTGCGGCCGACGATCACCAGTGACGATGATCTGGTCTTGAGCCTTCGCGACGCCGCTAGCGGCGAGGACGACGAGTGCAAATGAAATGGTGCGAATCACGACAGGTACGGACCGGGTAAACAACGAATTGGCGAGCGATAGCGACGCTAAGGGCGATGCAACAGCGTTACCAGACTTTCGCGTCGGGCGCGACGCTTCCAATTACCGCATCGTCGCGGGGAATGCTCAGTTGGACGAGGCCTTCAGGCCGAACGAAACTGCCGAACGATGGATCAGGTTCTGGTTTTCAAGGCGCATCGGGGGCAATCAGCGGTCGTATTTTGCAACTTTCTGATTAATGGCGCCGAAGATCGACTTTCCGTTCGCATCTTCCATGCGAATTTCCACTGTATCGCCATAAGACATGAACGGCGTTTTTGCTGCACCTTCATAGATCGTTTCGATCATCCGGATTTCCGCGATGCAGGAATAGCCGGCGCCCCCTTCAGCCACAGGTTTGCCGGGGCCGCCGTCGAGTTTGTTTGAAACGGTGCCGGAACCGATGACCGTTCCAGCGCCGAGGGGCCGGGTCTTCGCGGCGTGCGCGATCAATTTCGGAAAATTGAACGTCAGATCAACGCCTGCGTTGGCGCAACCGAATGGCGCGCCATTATAGTCGACAATCAATGGCAAATGGACCGCGCCGTCTTTCCACGCATCGCCCAGTTCTTCGGGCGTCACCGCGCAGGGACTGAACGCTGATGACGGTTTCGACTGAAAGAACCCGAAACCCTTGGCCAGTTCGCCGGGGATCAGTCCGCGCAATGAGACGTCATTCACCAGCATGATCAGGCGGATGTAGTCGCCCGCTTCGGCAACCGAAACGCCCATTGGAACGTCGCCTGTAATAACCGCGATCTCGCCTTCCATGTCGATGCCCCAGCCTTCGTCTTTTGCCATGACAATGTCGTCGCGGGGACCGAGAAATGAATCCGATCCGCCCTGATACATCAGCGGGTCTTCGTAAAAACTATCCGGCACTTCCGCGCCGCGCGCTTTGCGCACCAGTTCCACGTGATTGATATAGGCCGAACCGTCCGCCCACTGATAGCTGCGCGGCAAGGGCGACGCCGCGTCGCGCTCATGAAACCGCTCCGTCGGCACTGACCCCGTCTCAACACCCTGCGCCAGCTCGCTAAGGCCAACTTCGGCATGCGTCCAATCATCCAGCGCCGCCTGCATTGTCGGCGCAACCCGGGCCGCATCGGTGTATCGGGTGAGATCCTTTGAAACGACGACGAGCCTGCCGTCGCGGCCGCCTTTGAGCGAAGCAAGTTTCATTTGCAAATCGTCCTTTCAATACGTCTTCGAATTCTTGATCAGACCCCGGCGCGCACATCCGCTGGCGTCATTTTCGGCGACCCGCCGCCTTTTTCCTCGCATTCGCGGATCAGCGCAGCAACCCGTTTGTTGACTGGCGCCGGCAGGCCATATTTGTCACACAACGCAACGATCGTTTCCTGCAATTCGCCAATTTCGGTTTTTCGACCCTGTTCAAGGTCTTCCCACATTGACGACCGCGCCTGCGGATCGATCTTCAGGCTCGGACCAGCGATGATCCGATAGATCGGCGTTGGCAGACGCAAGACATGGGGCAACAACGCGATCGGCAACGGAAACGCCGAGCGCGGCTTTACGCCCTCGGCTTTCAAGGCCGGCAGGCCCTCAGCGATTTCGTCAGCAAACAGAGAGCGCCAATCGCGGTTCGACAATTCTTCAAGCAACGGCGCGCCGGAAAGGGCGTTGAGGGCGTTATTCAGATTGACCAACAGCTTGCCCCACTGCACGGCGCGAATGTCCGATGATTCGTATATGGCGAGATGCGACGTCGACAGCGCTTGCGCTAGGTCGCCCTCCCCTGCCTCAATAACAATATTGCCGCCCGTGCCACGATGAAAGCGGCCTTCGCCGGCATTCAAAACATTATAGGCGATCATGCCGGCGCGCACGTCGCGGCCCGGCAACGCATTGCGTAAAACATCTGTATTAGAAACGCCGTTCTGCAGGCTGATGACTTTCGCCGCCGCCGGCGCATGAGCCGCAATGAGCGCACCCATCTCCGCTGTGGCGCCGCTCTTTACCGTGACGAAGATTATGTCGGCCCCCGCCAACACGGACGGGTCGGTCGAAATTTTCAGATCCGCGGGCGGAAGATAAGCGTCGAGCCCATCGTGATCGGTCGCGCGCAAGCCATGTTGCAGGATCATCGCCGCGATGCGTTCTCTTGCAAGGAAGCGCACATCGCCGCCGCCATGGGCGAGAACCCCGCCGACAAAACAGCCCACCGAACCGGCGCCGGCAATCACGATCGTTGGTCGGTTTTCATCAGCCATTACGCCGCCTCGCTCAACGCCGCGCCGCACCACGGGCAGTGACGGATCACCACCACATTTCGGTCGCCATCATGGATGATCAGAGCAAATTGTTTGAGCCCTTCGTGATAGGCGATGAGACTGTCCGGGCACTCAAACGGATCACTGTGGGTTTCGCATTGCATTTCGAGCGCGGCCTGCATCGAAACACAGCACAGGCTTTCCGGATCGGGATGTTGGGTCTGGGCCAAAACCGGCCTTTCAGTGGCTTGCGGGTTGGCGGCGTTGTTGCCACCGCGTTTGCCCACGCGCAAGGCCGGGAAAACAGCCCCTTTCCCATTCGCGGCCGCTTTGGTAACGCCTTCGGGAGCTTGGGCCGTTGATGGTTGCAAGGACCGCGCGGTCCTCCCATTTTCTGACGGCGCAAATAAACAGCGTGAATGAGGTAAACTGTGAAAAAGACGCGTCTTTTAATTCTAGGGTCGGGCCCGGCGGGCCTCACCGCCGCCATTTACGCCGCCCGCGCCGGCCTGAAACCGGTGCTCGTCCACGGGCTGCAGCCCGGCGGGCAGATGACCATCACCACCGATGTGGAAAACTATCCGGGCTTCGCCGATGTCATTCAGGGCCCCTGGCTGATGGAGCAAATGCAAAAACAGGCCGAACATGTGGGAACGGAATTCGTCAACGACATCATTGTCGACATCGACCTGACCCGGCGGCCCATTACGCTGAAAGGCGACAGCGGCGAACATTACGAAGCCGACGCGCTTGTCATCGCAACCGGCGCCCAGGCGAAGTGGCTGGGGCTTCCATCTGAAGAAAAGTTTCAAGGCTTCGGCGTTTCGGCCTGCGCCACATGCGACGGATTTTTCTATCGCGGCAAAGACGTCCTTGTCATCGGCGGCGGCAACACCGCGGTCGAGGAAGCGCTTTACCTGTCCGGCCTTGCAAACAAAGTGACGCTGGTCCACCGGCGCGATGAATTGCGGGCGGAAAAAATCCTGCAACAGCGCCTTTTCGACAAAGAAAACATCGACGTCATCTGGGATCACGGTCTCGACGAAATTCTTGGCGACGAAAACCCGCTCGGTGTTACAGGCGCGCGGCTAAAGCACGCCAAGACCGGCGAAACGCAGGACATAAAAGTCGACGGCGTTTTCGTTGCCATCGGCCACAAGCCATCGACAGAACTCTTTGCCGACAAGTTGACGATGAACAGCCACGGCTATCTGGAAACGGCGCCGGATTCGACAGTGACAGAAATCCCCGGCGTTTATGCGGCCGGAGATGTCACAGACGACATTTATCGCCAGGCCGTCACCGCTGCGGGCATGGGTTGCATGGCGGCGCTTGAAGCGGAAAAATACCTCGCGGAACAAGACGTCGCCCATAAAGCCGCGGCGGAATAAAGAACCGTAAGGAGAAGGGTTATGTTACGAAAAACTACGATCATGTCGGCGCTGTTCATCAGCGCCTGCGCCCATGCGCAATCTCCTGCACCGGTCGCCGCGGCGGCAACGGTGTCACAAAATGCGCCCGGCAAGACGAACCCCGGCCATCACAGCGACGGCCTTGTGCGTATCGTCAGCGCCTATTCGGTTGACGAAACGGTTGCGCGCCTGGAGACAGCCCTCGCCGCACGCGGCATTACAGTGATGGCGAAAATCGATCACGCCGCAAACGCTGCTGGCGCGGATTTGGATTTACCGCCGACAACGCTCGTCTTGTTTGGCAACCCCGCCGCCGGCACACAGCTCATGCTCGCCTCGCGATCGGCCGCCATTGACCTTCCCATGAAGGCGCTCATCTCCGAGCAAAACGGCGCCGTCATGTACGAGTATAATGCAGTCGACTACATCGCGCGCCGCCATGGCGCAGCCGCGGACCTGCCGGTGATCGTGAAGATCGAAGGTCTCCTCGCCGCCGTCGCCGCGGAAGCAACCCGTGCGCAGTAACCACAGTCGCGATCCACAGCCTTCCGTTTCTCCAAATTCGTGCTAAAGACGCCGTCCCCGCGGAGAGGCGCCGGAGTGGTCGCCCGCGCGCGAAAGCGCGCGATTCATAATTTGTTCGACCACGCTCGACGGCCTTCCGTTTCTCCAAATTCGTGCTAAAGACGCCGTCCCCGCGGAGAGGTGCCGGAGTGGTCGAACGGGGCGGTCTCGAAAACCGTTGAGCGCGCAAGCGTTCCGAGGGTTCGAATCCCTCTCTCTCCGCCAGAGCTGCCGATAAGTTATTGATTATAAAAAACATTTCGTGGAATACTGACGTTACCCCACAAAATACCCCACATTTGAATGCGCCAGTTGGCTTCGACAACAATCACCAGTCTGTGGCATCAACCGAGAACGCTGCCTATAAGAATCCGAGGCCTGAATGACTTCTCTGGTCGAAAACGGACATTCGCAAGCCGGTTCGATAAATGACTTTGAGGATCCGAATTTTTAGTCTTCCGTGATTAATTACGCGAGACAATCTATCTTGGTGTTAATATCTGAATGGGGCTGGATAGACGGCAAATATTACCTACAATCCTCAACAAGAGCCGCTCGGCTCTCCGCATCACTTGTATAATAATTTAACTGCGCCTTGTCGGACGCCAAAGATGAAAAATTTTTCAAAATCTCGTCCTCCGACAAGGCCTGAAGAATTTCTTCATCACCGGCTTCATCGTAGTAGTTATAAATGATAGCTCCACAAGGAATTCTCGAGCGTGAAAGGCTGCAAGCGTTTGTTATTAATTTAATAGCACAGGCGGGCTTATCGTCAGCCAAAAGCTCAGAAATTTGTTTAGGCAAAAGCGGTATTCGATCGCTGCATAGTGAGCTCACATTATTAACTACATTTACGCGACGTTGCTCCTCAGGACCGCAGGACACGCCGTCGGCAATGTTGCTCAATACACGTTGGCGCCGTTCATCACTAAACGTATTTATGACCACGTCTTTCGCGTCTATTGGGTATTTTACATTCTGAAAGTTTGGCGGAAGATTTTTTGATAGCCAATAATTAAATCTAATTTTGAAATCGCGCGGTTGTATACTAGGCACGATATCAAGTACTTCGATGACGGCCACGTAACCGCGGCTATTTTGCAAAATTCCAAATTGGTTCTCATTGACGCTAATCGAGTTTTCGCTTGCAGGCGCGGCGTACAACATGAGTATGTCTTTGAAGGTCGCCGGGTGTTCCATCGAATTTTGCTGGTCAGCCGCCAATGTCGCATTGACGGCATTTTTATAAAGGTAGGCGCTATCCGCAGATCGTGAAGACCAGTGAAGTGAAAAACGATAGGGCGACGTACCAAGTGCAATTTCATGCTGTTCGGCAGCCACATGAAGCTCTACACGGCCGATAATGTGCGTGGTGTTCTCAACCAACACTTCGTTAATCGGCGCCGGCACGGAGTCAGCGTTGCCGCCTGAAGCTCGCCCGGGCTGAATGATTTCCTTGGAGAGCGTTATATCCAGATGCTCTTCTAAAAATTTCTTGATACGATGCCGAAATACGAGCACATCTGATTTTGATGCCTCATCTTCAGCGACATTCGTGATGAGACCAATTGCCTCATTATTTTCATTTCTTACAGGCGAACCGCTGTAACCACCGACGAAACGGCCATTCACGGTCATTTTATCTCGAAGCGCTGTATTGCTGAAGCCGATGCCTTCTTCGCCGGTGACACCATCCACGAGACGTCGGATTCCTCGAACAGTCAGCATACGATTTTCGGCTGTACGGGGTTCCATAACCCTTAACGGAATGACGTCCTTGTTAACCGAGTTTGGCAGTTTAAAAGACAGAATCGCGACGTCGTTATTTTTTGTTGTCGCAACATCGGCTCTAAGATCCGCTTCGAGTTCTAATTCAATTCTCGCAGTCGGTGCGCATGCCCAATAGGCTGTATGCGTTACAGTCGGAGGATCTGTTTGGTCCGCGACAACATGCGCTGCGGTAATGATTCTGAACTCGCCTCCTCCGGTTGTTACAGCGAAGCCCGTTCCTGGCGGAAAAGTGGTAGGTTCGCCAGTAAACGAATCAAAACTCTCGCTGACGATGTGAAATATTGACTTGTCAGTAACGGGACAAGGCGGAGATTGCGCGTGCGCAATAGATGCAGCACAAAATACGCCGCCGCACATCAGCATAGGCAAGAATGTTAAGAAGCGCATCGACTTAAGGTTCGTCAGCGAGTTCTAAGCCAGATGTGGCGAGCGAGAGATCAATTGTATCCGAACCTTTCGTGCGCATGAATGTCAAATTCCAATCGCTGCCAGACATGTCTTCATTTGTGAAAACATCAATCCGTTCGACATTGTCGATATTATTTTTTCGTCGCATAGCCGTTGCAGATTGGTTAAACATGTTAAGCGCCCAAGGGTGGTATTGCTTTCCGTCGCTTTCGCGTTCCAACACCATATCGACGTCATTGATTAGGGTGTTGCCCGGTTTGTCGAGCCAAGTGGCGGTGATACGAACGTAATCTGAGCCATGGCGGCGAACCTTAAACGAGGTTGGCTTATCGCCGACGCTAAGGCGTGTTAGCACAACGCCAGAATCATTCGGTTTGAAATCCTTATCCCAGGCCTTAACTACGCTCGCAGCGAGCGGCGCAGATACCGCGCCCCATCCATTTTCGTAAGTCGGCTTATTGTCTTTGCTTAACGCTGTATGAATGAAAACAGTTTTCATCTCATGCGCCCGCAGCGTTTTATTCCGTCCGCTCCGCGTTTCGTTCGCAATTTGTTGGAGAAGCGCTGCCAAACCCGACATAACGGGTGTCGCCATCGATGTACCCATCAATATTCTATAGCATTCGCTTTCTTCCTTATCGCCAAGACTCACATTAGAGCATTTATTGACTTCAACGTTGAATTTCTTGCTGCATTCCTTTGCTTTGTAAGAGGACGGCGACAGCAGATTATACCCATTCGCGATCACGTCGGGTTTTATTCGGCCATCGGTGGTTGGACCTTTATTGCTAAATCCTGTTTTTTCTATTTTACTTCTATATTTTGCGACATTTACAGCCTTTCCGCTCACCATAATGTCTTTCATGGCACCGACGGTAATGACATTCTTTGCAACTGCGGGATCACGAAGATCACCTCCCTCGTTGCCGGCTGCGACCATACTAACTAATTGCGGGTGATTGAAGATCGCATCATCAAAATCGCGAGTCATGTCCGTATAGGTCTTGCGAGGGATACCCCATGAGTGATTTGTTACGCTTAACCTGTTATTTCTTTTTACTGCGCCGATAAGCTCTTTGGGCGTATCCTTTTCTACTGTAGTTACGGGACAAAAATCATAGGATTCCAATTGCGCTCCTGGCGCCATGCCTTCCGAAGATTCAAATCCTAAAGAAGATGCCGCGGCAATCGTTCCCGCGACATGCGTGGCATGGTAATTTCGCTCGACATCCTTTTCACGTACACGGACCCGACCACGCAGGGCTTGATGCGTGCTGAGGATCTGCCCGCCGTCCCAGACGCCGACGTGAATGCCGCGCCCATCAAGGCGCCCCTTATAAGCGTCCTTCAATTGCTTTATGCCGTGCATTAGCGCTGCGTCGAGATTGACATCCGGATTGCGGTCTTCGTCCGTAATTTCTCGACCCTCTACGCCAATAGATATCGCATTTTTATTCTCTTCATTCTGGGTTTCTTGTGCGTATGCATTGAGATTAGCAGCGCTCGCAATAGCAAAAATCCCGATAGACGATATACGCATGTTGACCCCCGTCCCGATGGTTTCGTTTATACCTCGACGGCAACACTATTTGCGACACATTCGAATTACAAGACGCTCGCATGGCGTTTTGAATTCACAATATCTTGGATGCATCGAAGCGATAAACTTATCAAATAGATAGCAATAGAAACAAATCGATGCGATCCATAACGTATCCAAACAAAGCGCGCACCAAAATAATGCCGCATGAAAGGCGATAGAGTTGCGCTACGCAAAACAGAGCGACCGACAAATTATTTGCTACCTCATTGCCCCTAGCAAACTTGTCTTCGCAGCAGCGATTGGTTAGCCGGTTGAATTTCCATTTGTTTCAGAGGCCTATGACGCGATTATCAAGCTTGAAAAAACTAAATCCCGCGTAACCCTCAGCGTACAAACATCAAGTTATCCTTGGCCCTACCTTCGCGATCTTTCGCGAATGCAGCAGCGGCGCTAAAAATAAAACTTTATGGAAGTACATTCGGCAACCGTCTGAATTTCATAGAACTTTGCAACAAGCAATGGGGTCAACGGCATGTGACCAAAGATTTGAATACCTATTTTCTGTTGCATTCTGCGGGCAAAGTTTTATTTTTTAACACTCGGGGGCGGACTGCTAATCAATCTTAATTTCGTAATTTGGATTTTCATTGAGCAGAGATACTCTGTTTTTTTTATCCGGATACAGAATATAAGAAGGTGGGGCAAATGAATAATAGACTAATTAGTATTATATCAGCAATCGCGCTAACTAACGGGTGCGCGCTAGATCCGCAGTTCAACCTACAAGAATTGCAACAGAATACGCCGGATAAATCTGGCGCGGCTAAGTTTCGATTGTCGTCGGCTATCGTATATGTTCAGCGGTCAACCAAGTACGATAAGGATCAAAAAAAGGAAATTTCAAAACTAACCAGTAGCGCAATCAATGCCCCAGCTGGCCCTCTCTTTTCGTTATCCGGACGCGACGGCTTTTTCAGAAAAACTACTATATTGCCAAAAACAACCAAAAAGAAATTGCTGCAATCGATTTCGGTTGAGACAGAAGATAAATTGGAGGATAGAATAAAATCTGCGTCAGCTTTAACTAAGCAGGCTGCAAAGTTGTTTTTCGCTGGGCCATTGCTGAGCGCAGGAATAGACTGGCCTCCAGCGAATGAGGAAGAAATTCTCCAAACCTTTCCAGAAAAATGGGCCTTAGATCTCAGAAGCAGAGGTAATCAGGAAGGTCAATGGATTGATATCTCCTCCGGGCGAACGACAAGCGAAAAATGGCAAGCAAAATTTAACCTCGGTCCCAGAAGCAGCACTAGCTTTAGCCTAGACGCATCCGAAGCAAGCGCGTTAGCCAGCAAAGGGATCCTAGTTTACTCCTCCTGCCAAGACCTAACATTGGAATTGCGGTACGTGCAGGTAAATGTTGCTGGTGCAGTTACCGACGTCGCGTATCGTCTAACTGATCAAGAAGTCGTTCCTAACTGGCAATATGTAGAGACAATTAAATTTCCTGCTAAGGGCGCTGTTGCATTTGACGGATGCTCCGCCAACGTGACGAAGTCCAATACGGTCGAACGCGATATTCTGACAGTTTTGAATACTACGTTAAGCGAAGTCGAGGCTGTGGCAAAAGCGTTCGAAAATAAAGAAGTGAAAAAGGATAAATGAATGCCTCTTTTTTTGCACCGCTCGCCATGAAGCGAATTTCGGTTGCGTTCATTATTCGCATTCATCATTTTTCTCCTCTATTGTGTATTTAACAAAAAAGAGAATCCGCTCGATGTTTTTTTTGACTAACGAATCTAAAATGCTATGCAACGAGCTAATGTGCCGTATTAAGAAAACGGTCACGGCCGTTTTGGTTGGAACTGGATTTGCATCCATTTTGGCCGTTCATACGGCGGCAGCGGAAATTTTAGAATCGGTACCTGAAATTTCGATTTCCATTCTTACACCAGACGTATCCGCTTTTGACGGTAGTGAACCTATTTACTTCGAATTTGTGTTACAAAATTCCGGCGATGATACTATATATTTTCTACCCTGGAACACGCCGTTCGAAACTGAATTTTCAGGCCCTGCAATTAGAATTTACCTTTTGCCCAATGGTCCTGAAGACGAAATTCGATATGAACTACCATATGAAGGCAAGGTCATTAATTACGGAGCTCCTGAACTCGAAGATTATATTATAATTGCGCCGGGAGAACAGCTAACTAACGCCGTTGATGTCTCTGAGTATTTCGATCTAATTAGCGTTGGCGAGTACGCGCTCGAAGTTGATACTGCCATCCAAAATATTAAACGCGGAAAAGATTTCGGAAATGATTTTGGTCATTTGACTGACGAAGAACAATTTGACGCCTTGTTTCTGAAGAGTGAGCCGAGAATATTTCGAATAAAGACCGATAGTTTAATCATTGAGCGAGGTGAACGTGAATTTGACGACAAGGAATTGCCGTTCAATAAATTCGAGCAAAGGGACGACCGATTTGGCGATCAACCGTCGTTTACGCAATGCAATAATGGCGAAAAAGTAATCGCTGGGCTGGCTTACCAGGAATCAACGGGTAGCGTATCAAGCGCGCTTAATCACCTGAATTCATTCGCTAATGGTGGCAAAAGATTTAAGACATGGTTTGGGAATTATACGCGACAAAATTATAGTTCCGCTCTCGCCAAATTTACAAATATTCATTCTATACTTAGGCGCCAAAACCTTAATCTTGTTTGCGAATGCAATATAAAAAATCCTGAGCGCGCATTTGCGTATGTTCGTCCAAATAATCCAAGGAAAGTCTGGCTCTGTCCAAAATTTTGGCAAGCACCACAACATGGAATGAAGTCTCAACGAAGTACGTTTGTGCATGAAATAAGCCACTTTTATGTTGCAGCTTCGACGAGAGATTTGTTTATAGGCATCTCTCATGCCAGAGAATTGGCTAAGTTAAGGCCGCAGAAAGCACTTCAGAATGCCGAGAATTTTGAATTTTTTTCGGAGAACACTCCATGAAACGAACTTATCGATGAAAGTTTCAGAAAGACTCGGGAAACCCTGCGGGCACCGTGTTAAATTTCGGCGAGAATAAGACATTTTTAGAGCACGGACAGTATGTCCGCCTTATTTACACTTTACCGAACTGAATTGGCTGAGAAATGTAATTTTCTTCGACGTTGGCACCCTCTTGCGCTACCTCGTCCGATTCAAAACCACGGAACTTACAAAATTCGAAGTGTTAGCTCAGAAAATCACAACATGAACCGTCTGATTCGGAACCCCACCGGAGGTGCAGAAAGTGCATCAGTGATGCCGTCTTAATCCTCAAACCAGACATAAACATACCCAGCTGTCGACATGACCATGACGCAAGCGAGGATGTTACAACTCAATACTTTCTGCGAGGGCCAATGCATCCTCGACTTCCACGCCAAGATACCTCACCGTGCTATCAATTTTCGTATGGCCTAAAAGCAATTGGACAGCCCGCAAATTACCGGTTTTCCGATAAATTAATGTTGCCTTCGTCCGCCTCATTGAATGAGTTGCGTAAGATGATCGCGGTAAATCGATCGATCCGATCCATCGCTCGACCAATCGCGCATATTGCCGTGTCGTCAGGTGCTTATTTCGGTCTTTTCTGCTCGGGAAAAGCCAATCGTGCGGGCGCAACTTTTTGAAGCTACACCATTCGCCAATGGCTTCACGCGCACACTTTGTGACCTCGAATTGAACTGGATTTCCGGTCTTGCTTTGCAGAATTTTTGCACGACTTCGAATTTCGCCACCCATTCGCAAATCCGAGACGCGTATTCGTAAGAGATCGCAGCCCCTTAGCTTACTATCGATTGCCAAATTAAAAAGCGCAAGGTCTCGTTTGTCATCAGCAAGCTGAAGGCGCACGCGGATTGCCCACACTTCCGGAGGTTTGAGTGGCGCTTTTTGGCCAACAAGTTTGCCCTTATTCCACGGAATTTGGTTTTCTGTTGAATTGGTTATTGACATATTCAGCTCCTTATTTCGGGGGGCTAAACAAATAACAGATCAACAGTCGACTTCTTCCGAGGGATTTAAGTTGTCTCAATTCAGCCGCTCCAATGCGGGGAGGCGACCGTCAGGAGACCCCAAAGAAAACCGTCTTAGTTCCAAGGCAACAGTCGGAATTGCGTGCATACCCGCCTTCTAGCAATATTCAGGTTCCTGCCAGCCCAAGCAGCTGATTATCCGGTCTGGCTTTGGGCTTAAACCACGTCATAATACTGCCATGGTCACTGAGCCGCTAATCGTCATTGCGTTGTGCATCGTTTCTTACGGCGCCTTCTCCGCGCGCCTTTCTTCAACGGCAATATCAGCGCCGATGGTGTTTATGTTGGCCGGACTAGCGTCAGGCCAGGCCGGGCTTGGAATCGTGTCTATTGATATCGAGAACGCCATTCTGGAGGGGTTCGGCGAATTAACGCTTGGATTTATTCTTTTTGCTGACGCTGCATCGACCAATAGTCGTAACCTTGTTCGCGAGTCGCGGATTCCGAAAAGGCTTTTGCTTGTTGCGCTGCCGTTGACGATTTTGCTGGGTGCTATAGTTGCGATCGCTCTCTTTCCAAACCTCGGCTGGCAGGAAGCTGCTCTAATCGCAGCGATCCTGGCGCCGACTGACGCAGCGCTTGGGCTTGCGGTTGTAACCAGTAAATATGTGCCGGAGAGAATTCGTCAGGCGGTGTTGGTAGAGTCCGGTCTGAATGACGGGCTTGCATTGCCGGCAGTCTTGCTTTTTGCAGCGCTCGCTTTTTCGATGATGGGCGTAGAGGGACACAGTGTTGGCTATTGGATAAGATTTGCCGCGCAACAAATAGTCATTGGCGTGATTGTTGGCGCCATCGCCGGCGGCGCCTTGGGGAAATTCATTCACTTCGCCGACGGAAAAGAGTGGATTGCGCACGCTTTCCGTAATTTGACTTGTATTGGCGTCGCTATACTCACTTTGTTTTGCGCACACCTCGCAGGCGGAAACGGCTTTATCGCAGCGTTTGTCGGCGGGCTGGTTTTTGGAAGCTTTTGTTCAAAACGTGCAGGCTCGCTCACCAACTTTGTGGAAGAGGAAGGTCAACTTTTCAGCTTGATAATATTTTTCTTCTTCGGCGCGGTTTTGCTTCCTAGCGCTTTTGTTCATTTTACGACTATTTGCGTACTTTATGCGGTATTGAGCCTAACAGTAATTCGTATGGCGCCGACGGCGTTTTCCTTGGTTGGCCTCAAACTCAAACTGCAGTCAATGTTGTTTATAGGTTGGTTTGGCCCACGTGGATTAGCCTCTATCCTCTTCCTGCTGATTGCAGTCGAGCATGAAGAGATGGGACGACTTTCTGAAATTGAGGCGATTGTTTATGTGACCGTCTTCTTGAGCATCATATTGCATGGCGCAACCGCAGCCCCGCTTTCAAAACTCTACGGCAGTACCGCCGCCGCTAAAAAAGATGCTGATGTCGATGTCGTTGCAACAGATACTGGCGCGAATCCTTAGGTATTTTTTGCGGCCGTGACTGCAGTAAGGTTCATGGTGAGCCGGGCTCCCGGCTTGGGTAAATCCGACACCGCTATGCAAGTCCGCGCAGGTCGCCAAACGCCCATCCGTTTTTCGTAAACCTCGTTCATTTCGGAAAAATCATCCATTGATTTTAGAAAAACGTTGACGTGGGCAATATGTTCGAGATTGGAACCCGCAGCCTCCAATAATATTTCGAATGCATTTAATATTTGCTCTGTCTGCGACTTGACATCAGGGCCGGCCAGCTCGCCGGTCGTTGGATTGACGCCAGCGATTGCGCTAATTGTGATCCAGTCGCCAAATGTTACAACATGGCTATAAGGGCCAATCGGTTTCATGACGTTTGGCGACGTTATTGATTTCAGTGTTTTCGTCATTTACGGCGCATCCCATCTTGGTCCAGAGCCTGTAAGGCGCTTCCTACATGGGCGGCCCTACAATTACACTCTATATGCGGCGATAGGCGCTTGCGTCAGCGCGGAACTGAATTAAGTCACCGACCTGAACGACTTCCCCCTCCGCCTCTACGGGATCAGCCACATACGGTAAAATATCCATCGACATCGGCCCGCCATTTGAGTCCGTCATGAGCATAACGGATTCTCGCCCGTCTCTCGTACGCGCCCAAAAGCTCGGCGGAATGCCGCCGCGAATGCAAAGACTGGCGCAAGCCTTGTGCGTCTTGCCGTGACCTGGACGCATGACGCCGAAGAAACATTTAGAATCCATGATTGTGCCGGAAAGACGCGCGCTTCCAAGATTTACTGGGGTTGGATCGGCAACGTCGCTGCTCAACGAGATTTCCGCCGGCTCCAGCCATTTTTCGAGAAACGGGGGAACCTCCAGCATTTGACGATTTTTACGCTGAATAAGGACACCTGAGGCCGTAACGAGCGATGCTTCATGGACGCCGAATTTTAAAGCCGTTGTACACTTTCCTTGCGCGACAAGAAGGACTGTTCGCATGCCGTAAGGCCCCGAGGGGTCGGCAACTCTGATCATGGGATAAGGCGCCGCCGTCAAAAGACCGGTAACCTCATGCGTCGCGTTTGTCAGCCATTCGCCCGCGCCCGGGTCGCCAAGCTCGCTTGCAACCAGCCAGCTTGCGCCGCCGGCGCCCAAAAGACCAAACGGCAAAGCGGCCAGCAGAAATCGCCTGTCTACCGCCGGCGCCGGCGCCCAGCCGATAAACATCTCTTCCTTATCGACTGCAGCAGGATCAATAACGCCTTTCGTTTTACTCATGCCTCGCCTCCGCCTGCAGGAATAACCGCAGGTTCAACATGCGTTCCGGGCGGATTCGATTTTGGATCGACAAGCACGCGCCCATTTTCAATTTTAACGCTGTAGGTCGAAATCTTTTCCGTAAAAGGCGGCGGCGAAACGCCGTCGTTTGGCCGGTATTGCCAGCCATGCCACGGACATGTGATGCAGCCGTCGATAATACGGCCTTCTCCAAGAGGGCCGTTTTGATGTCGGCACGCGTTGGTTACTGCAGATATCTTTCCGTTGTAACGAAAGACGGCGATGCGATCACCCTTTGGCAAAGGCGCAATCACAGCACGATTATCGGCAATGTCGTCCGGTGCGCAAATATCGATCCAGCCTTTGGATTTCAAAGATTTCATGCCGTTGTCGGCGCGCCACTCACGCGTACCGGCGATTAAGTGAAGCAGTGTGACGGCGATAAAGGCCGCCGCCGTCATGGCCGGATAAACCATGGATTTTTCTGTCATTAGAGCGCCAAGCACAACATGCATCACCAAAAGCGCATAGGCCGGATAGATGAGCATATGCAGCGCCTTCCAGACCGGCGCAGCCAAGTTGTTTAGCCAGAAATCATGGCTTGTCGCCGCCATCGTCATCATTATGAGGAATGCGACGAAGCCTAGAACTTCGAACGGAAAGCCAGGAATGGAATCGTAAAGCGGGTTTGAAGAAAACAACGACACAAGCGGATTCAATGGCCCGCCGCCATGATACCAAAAGAGCGCCAGACCGAAATGGGCAGACGCCACAAGGAATGTCAAAACGCCAAAGTGACGCCGGTTATAAAGCAACGGCAAAAACCTCTTGTTCAGACGTGCGAGCGGTCCGATAGCGAGGATTATCGTAAGCAGCATGAAGGCTGTCGTACCCAACGCCCTGATAGCTAGAACGACCGGGTCAGCCCGGTGGCCGCTTTCATATGTTTGCAATCCGACAAACATGAAAACGCCGACAAATAGCGCGATAAACCCGAGGACATAAATGTCATAAACGACTTTGTTGCCGTTCCATTGCACTGCCTTGTATTGATGGCCCATAACTAATCCAAGCTCGATTTATCGTCTTCTATTATGTCCGGAATGTCGGCATACGGGGTTTCGGGGCGCTGCAGCCAAGCGAAGATTCCCATAGCCAGAATCGTCGGGCCGAGAATTAACCAGGCGAAAAGATGCATACGCCGATGAGGTCTCTTCATTTATGATTCCTCATTCTGCTCGTTAATTTTATCACCGGAAAACCAACGAAAGAGAACCACCGGCCACAATATCGTACAGCCGAGAAAAATCATTGATCGAAAGAGAAAACTAGCGCCTTTTGCTGCTTCATCAATCCGCGAAACGCCGAAGCTAAGAAAAATCAAAGCAATCACGCCGCCAAGACCAAACCAGACGCCAAGACCAATGACAATCATCTCCCCAACTATCATGAGCACTCTCCTGCGCCGCCAAAAGCGACGCCGGATAGTTCTGCCATATCGCGTTTGAATGTCGTCAGATCGTCGGGAGAAAAGTCCGAAAGGCTGCGATGCCCGCAGGCCCGCGCAAGCAGCGTCATCAGTTCGGTCGCCGCCTCAAAGAAGTTCGCAAGCCGCGTTGCAGAAATCTCGACCTCTAGTCGCACCCGCAGATTTTCCTTTTGTGTCGCTATCCCCACCGGACAATTGTTCGTATGGCAGGCGCGCATGCCAAGGCAGCCGATAGCTTGCATTGGCGCATTGGAAAGCGCGACAGCATCCGCCCCCAACGCCATCGCTTTGGCAAAGTCTGCAGGTTTTCGCAGACCGCCCGTTGCAATGAGCGAAACTTGACTGGCACCGGATCTATCAAGATGCCGACGCGCACGCGCCAAGGCCGGAATTGTCGGAACAGAAATATTATCGCGAAAAATCACCGGGGCCGCCCCAGTGCCGCCGCCGCGACCATCTAGAATGATATAGTCAACGCCGATTTCCAGCGCTGCATCAATGTCTTTTTCAATATGCTGCGCCGACAACTTAAATCCGATGGGAATCCCGCCGGTCTTTTCGCGAACCTCTTCTGCAAAATCTTGAAACTGAGCCGGCTCTGTCCATTCAGGAAAACGAGAGGGTGATATTGCATCCTCGCCAGGTTTAAGGCCGCGGACTTTTGCAATCTCATCGGTGACTTTCGCGCCAGGCAGATGTCCGCCGGTACCCGTTTTTGCGCCCTGACCGCCCTTGAAATGAAACGCCGCGGATTCGCGAACCTTGTCCCATGAAAATCCGAATCGCGCTGACGCCAGCTCATAAAAATAACGGCTATTCGCGCGCCGTTCTTCGTCAAGCGAACCGCCTTCTCCCGCGCAAATGCCGGTTCCAGCTTTTTCGGCGCCTTTAGCGAGCGCTATTTTGGCTTCCCGCGACAACGCGCCAAAGCTCATGTCTGAAACAAAAAGCGGAATGTCCAACTTTAGAGGCTTTTTAGCACCTGGCCCGATGATCGTAGACGTTTCTACAGCCTCATCGTCAAGCAATGGGACACGATGGAGTTGCGCAGTAATGAACTGAATATCATCCCAGCTTGGTACGTCGTCCCTGGGCACACCCATCGCCGCCGCAACGCCATGATGACCGGTTTTGGACAGACCGTCACGCGCATACCCCTGGATCAGGCCGACATGCGGTTCTTCCGGCTCCGGATGCGTGTCGGCGTATAGCCCGAGATATTCGTCGCGATGAAACGGTTGCGGATGGTCTTTCGACCACAAACTGATCTCGTCTTCATCGACGAAGACCTTTCCGCCTTCTATTCTCGTAGAGAATTTTTGCAATACTTCATGATTGTTATATTCGCTAACGCCCGTATCAAGACGATAGTCCCAATTATGCAACCCGCAGATCAGGTTATCGCCATCGATATGGCCATCCGCGAGCAACGCTCCACGGTGCAAGCATCGCCCATATAGGACTGATACCTTTTCGTCATGACGGACGATAACCAGATCGACTTCGCCGACCAGGCCGTAGGCTGGCTGACGATCCTCCAACTCAGACCATTTAGCGACAGAGATCCATTTTTGGCACATTTCTATATCTCATGCTTGGTATGGCGGGCTCAGACGAGCTAGGGCCGTCGCCATAATTGATTTGCGCCATCCTAGTAACTGCGCTTTAAAATGCAAATGTCCGAGGACGCACGAATCATCATCTTGACCCAAATCAGCATAATTTCTGAGATGGGTTTTGGTGAAATGCATTTTCGGCATGAATCTCATATGAACGCGACTCCCGAAGGAATTTTTCATCATGACTGATGCGCCATCAAAAAAACTCCGTTGGCATCGTGTCGCGGCTAAAGACCAGCTAGCGGATGGCCGCGTGATGAGCGTGACCGCTGGTATTAAGACTCTCGCTCTCGTGCATTTTGATGGGCAGTACGCAGCAATGGATAATCGCTGTCCGCATCAGGGCGGCCCCTTGGGGGAAGGTTCCATTGAAAAGGGCGAAGGCGGAAAATGTTGGATTCGATGCCCCTGGCATGGGTGGGACTTTGATCCGTTGACTGGCAAACCGCCCGGTGGTCACGAGGATTCCGGACAGGAGACTTTCCCGGTCGAGGTTCGTGACGATGGCGTTTACGTAGGATTGCCTCCTGAACCTGAACATGTCCGTACATCAACGGACGTGGTTGCAGAAACGATGGTCAATTGGGGATTAAAGCGCGTCTTCGGCATGGTCGGGCATTCAAACCTTGGACTCGCTGATGCGTTTCGACGGCAGGAAGAAGCAGGCAACATCTCTTATATTGGCATACGTCATGAAGGCGCGGCGGCGTTTGCTTGTTCTGGCTATGCGAAACTGTCCGGAAAACCCGCCGCGTGCCTCTCCATCGCCGGTCCCGGCGCCACGAATTTGATGACCGGTCTCTGGGACGCCAAAGTTGACCGCGCGCCCGTTGTCGCCTGCGCAGGGCAAGTGCAAGTGCAAGTTTTCTCGCCGTTTGCTTTTCAGGACATCGACCTTCACAGCGCATTCGCACCACTTGCAAAATTCAACGGTCTTGTTCTCCACGCATCGAATTACGGCGAAACCACATCTCTGGCCATGAAAACCGCCCTCGTCGAACGCGACGTTTCAGTCATGATTTTTCCGGACGATGCGCAAACGCTTCCCGCAGCGAACGATAAAGCGGGGAGCCCGTCGGGGCGGCTTGTTCCGGCGCTCATGGTGCCGACAGAAGGTGTGATCGATGCCACAGTTAAGAGAATACATAGCGCCAAACGCCCGCTTATCGTTGTAGGCTATGGCGCGCGAGAATCGATGGAGGCAGTCATTAGTCTCGCAGAAGACTTGAACTGCCCCGTGCTGACGACGTTCAAAGCCAAAGGGCAAATTCCGGATACACACCCCTTGGCCGGCGGCGTTCTTGGCCGCTCCGGCACGCCTATCGCCTCTTGGTTCATGAATGAGTGCGATTTGATCATCGCTATAGGCGCATCCTTTTCGCATCATACCGGCATTGAACCTTCAAAGCCGATTGTGCAGTTCGACTTTGACCGTATGCATCTCGGCAAAGGGCACCCCGTTGCATTGCCTGTTTGGGGGGAAATCGGTGAAACTTTGAAAGGGATGGCTAAGAAAGCACCGGCCAAACGTTCCGCCACCGACCAACGAAAAGAGATTTCTGAAAGATGGGCGATATGGCGGCGAGAAAAGGAACGCCGCCTCGCCGACAATCGCGGCAAAGGCATAAACGCTGCTTCAGTGTTCGCCGCACTCACAAAAGTGGCTCCGGGCGACGCAGTCATACCCGTCGATGTCGGAAACAACACATATTCCTTCGGGCGATATTTTGAACCGTGCGGACAACGCATTCTGATGTCAGGGTATCTTGGCTCGATCGGATTCGGATTTCCGGCGGCCATGGGCGCCTGGGCGGCAACGCAAGATTTTGAGGAATTTCGAGGCCGGAAAGTCATTTCCATATCCGGAGACGGCGGCTTTGGTCAGTACGCCATGGAATTTACGACCGCCGTGAAATACGGCATGGATATAACCCACATACTAATGAACAATGGCGAGCTTGGCAAAATTTCGAAGGAACAGCGCGGCGGCGAATGGCCAGTCTGGCAAACCTCGTTGCATAATCCAAATTTTGCTGAGTTTGCACAATCCTGCGGCGGCTTAGGTATTCGCGTTACTGATGCGGCAGCGCTTGAAACTGAATTACAGCGAGGCATCGACTATAACGGCCCTGTCATTATTGAAATTATGACTGATGCTGAACTTGTTTGAGCGTTGCAAACTAGTCTTGCTGATGGTTGTACAATTAGATAACAACGATCACGCCACGCTTTTATGTCCGGTTTTGCTGTGCGCGGCGGTTTTCGACCATCCATTGCTTCTTCATAAGCGGCATTCATTGCGGCAAAATCCGCCATGTCTTTAAGAAAGACGTTGATGTGAAGAATATTATCGAGACTTGCTTCGACTGACCGCAACATTGTGTCGAACGAACCGATGATCTGGGTCGTTTGTCCTGCGATACCGGAGTCGACAAGCTGTCCAGTAAACGGGTTCACTCCCGCGACTGCGCCTATCCAAATGAAATTTCCAGATATTGAAATATGATTATATGGACCAATCGGCGCCATGACATCCTGCGGCGTCGAGTAAACGACGGACTTACCCATTTTTTGATCCTCCTCGGGTGCAACCGATTATACTTTAGAATCGCCATTTGCAGCGCCCCATTCAACCCGGACAAATGTAATCTGATTTTCGCTAAAGCGATGGAGTAAAATCAGTTTTCCAGATGCATAACTTTGCTATTGACACTTTGTTGAGTTGCTAAACTAATAAAATTCTGTTCGCACTGGCGACGCAATTGCGATGCACCGCCGAGGCGACATTGAACATGCGCCCTAGGCCAGAGAGCAGCGTCTGAAACCACCCGTTACGATGCGACGGAATTCGCACGTATGCGCATTCGGGTCGCGTGCAGCTGAATGGGTCTAGCTCAATGAATTCATCCAACCTCCACTGATGACTGCCGCGTTATTGGCTTAACGCCACCTCTAAAGCGTCGGCTGCAGGCGCTGAAATATCCGGCGTAACGCCAGCGCCTTCAATACGGCCATGCGCCGCTGAATAATAATCCGCAATCGGCAAGTTTAAGTGAAAGCCGCCCGGAATATCATAGATTTTCTGTGACAGCATTTGGCCCGCGGTTTTTTCGCCGACAATGACGGCGCGACCTGAAACTTTCAGAGCATCCGCCGCCAGTTCCGCAGCGCTTGCTGTGCGCGCGCTGATGAGAACAAAGACAGGCCCATCATAGACCGGTTCGTCTGATTCAAACTGCACGACAGTCAACGCATTTTCCTGAGCGTCTTTCCAGAAGGCGCGGATCGACCAGCCTTCCCAGGGGGCGACTTTTTTCATGTCTTTCAGTTTCGGCGCACGGGTATGTTTTGCATTCCATGGCTGCGATACAAAACCGCCGGCGATAAACGCCTTGTCCGTCAAATGGTTTACCAGGGGACGCACAGCGAAGGCGCCGCCGCCATTGTTACGCAAGTCGATAATCAGTTTTTCCGCGCCCTGTTCGGCAATTGTTTCATAGGCGGCGTCAATTTCCTCGATCGTATCGAGCCCCATCATCGTATCGACCGTAAGGATTGCGGTATTGTCTTGCCAGGAAAGAACGGCGCCGCCGCCGCCAATGCGAATATTGTCTAGATAGGCCGCAAGCTCTTCCGCGCTTTGCGCCGCCTTGCTTAACTGGACATGAGAAAACGGGCCTTCTTTCCAAATCTCTGTAAATCCGGTCACAAATGTTTCGTCATCCTGCGCAGTTTCTGCAAGCGCTGTAACCTTGCCCACAACTTCCTGATAAGGGGCGGCGGCGAGCTCCGCCGGATTGTAATGATAGGCGCGCATTGTTTCGTCGATGGCTGCAGCGACAGCCAAGTAATCGGACGTCGGCGTTTTCGAATCTTGCGCGGCGCCATTTGTCATCGCCATCACGCAAGCGATTATGCCAGCACCTGCTATTTTGAGTGATGCTTTCATGATCTGAGATCCTCCTATTTGTGACCGTCCGGGCAGGGCATGTACTCGTGGAGCAAACATGCGCCTTACCAATCCCACCATAACACCATTGGCCAGTCGCCGGAACGCCCCCTGAACACTAACACGCTTCGGGACGTAGGATGGAGCGGAAACAACGCCTCAATTTGCGCCGATAGTCCATCAAACCTCAGCGCATGGCGGTGATCTCGACCGCATACAACACCTTCGTTCCCAGTGGCGGTGAGATCATGAAACCTCAACAGCTGTAATCACGGCGCTAAAGACATCAGGCGCGGCCATGCCGGAGCTCTGTTCTTTTGCGGCGGGGTAAACCCCGACCCAAAATTCCACAGATGGTCCAATGACTAATGTCTCCTTTTGCGCGCATTTCGGACGTCGCAGCCCGATTTAACACGTCGCTGTTTTAATTCAAACGGCGCGCCCGAAATCGATACCTAGGAAAAGGGTGCAGCGATGCTACACGAATGGCCGATCGGCGAATTCGATCCGGCCGTTCAGCACGACACTCCCACAGAAAATTTGAGGAAAAGCTTCGTTTCTGGCTTCGTTGTTTCCTTAGATATTGCTTCGATAAACCTTCGGAATAGCTTCGAACGACCTTCGATATAGCTTCGATGGCGCCTTCGTTTTTACCGAAGGTATTTTATGATTATTGCACGGATATAAGGAATATATGCGACTGATATAACGTCGGCGATAATGCCAAATAAAGGCCGATAATGTCCAAATACAATTACGCGCAGCTGGCGATGGCGTTGTTTTCTCGGAGCAAACGCCGGTTGCAGATACTATGGCGCATACTATCGCTGCAGTATGGCTACAGGTATCGCTACCCTATCTCTAGGGTATCGCTATGGTATCCCTATCCTATGTCTGAATACCTATCTGAATGCATGCGGAATGCGGTCGCCAGATACTATCGCGCGCGCCAATCGCCATTCTCGAGCAATTCGCGTATGTCGCGCACCCGCCAGGCTGTTATGCGCGGTCCAAATTTGGTTGGTTGTGGGTAGCGTCCCGATTTTACGCCGGCCCACCATGTCGAACGACTCACGGGGATCGGCCCACGCGGCGCCAAGACGTCTTTTAGCCTTACAAACCCATCATCGGGCAACTCATCAAACTTAGCCATAAGGCCTCCTTACTGAACCTAAGGAAGCATTCTCGATCAACTACGGAATTAGTAGGACGAATTCGGATCAATTAAATCCGATCGGATTCGATTAGTTCCAATCCGACTTCTTCATACGCTTTGCGCACCGTACTTAGGATGGTTTCATCCGTGATTTTGATCCCGGATTTTTCAATGTCCCGAAAGATTTTCTTCGTCGCCGTATTGTAATTCTTTTTAGGTTCATATCCATATCGCGTGCACGCGACCCCTAGGATGATGCGATAGCAAGACTCTAGTCGAGGCGTCGGCAATTTCGACCCGGATTTCGCGTCTGCAGACATAACGTCGGAACGACTCGTAACCTCAAATTTTGCGACGACGGCGTCATGCGCATGTTTCCAATTTTTGATCTCAACCTTTCGCGCTTTTGCCGCCGCCATTAAGCCCTTGGGAAACTCGTAATCGTTGCTCATCATTTCCGACAAAAAGTCACGCGGGTTGATGAGGTCGCTGTTCGGGAAGACGCCGGTAACAATTGCGCGCTCGATTTGCCGCACGCGTTTGTTTTGATCGTCGCTCATATGGATTCGCCAATCAGCCACATCCGGATCCATACCGACGGCGAGCGCTATCGCGTCGTCTTTACTCCAAGACGCCATGCCCATCCAAAAATCGTAGTCGGGTTCACCTGGCTGCTCGGTCATTTTCATTGCTCCAAGTTCAAGCGCTGGCGCTGTTTGGGAAGGCGACGATATCGCCTTTGTCGGCGCCGACATAGCGCGCCCAAGCGTCCATGAGTTTGCGGCGCTTGTCGATAAGATCACCGCGCTGATAGGCCGCTTCCGCTTTGTTCTTGATAGTATGGGCCAGCGCCCGCTCGCACACCTCTCGCGCGAAGTTCGTTTGTTCAGCCGCCCAATCACGAAAAGACGATCGGAACCCATGGACTGTCGCGTCGACGCCCAATCGACGAAGGGTCATCAAGAGTGCCATATTCGACAATGCCTCTCCATTCCGAGACGGAAAGACAAAAACCGAACTTCCTTTCAATAGCGATACTTGCGCCAAAATCTCGAGGGCCCGGCGTGATAGTGGCACGCGGTGTTCGCGGTTCGCTTTCATGCGGTTTGCCGGTATCGTCCAAACTTCGTTAGCAAAGTCGACCTCCGACCATTCCGCGTTCAGGACTTCGCTTGTGCGGGACGCCGTCAGAATTAGAAACTCGAAAGCGAGCTTAACCGACGCTTCGCTGTCTCCGGAATTAATCGCTGAAATGGTTTCTCGTACTTGACCATAAGGCACAGCTGCATGGTGATTTTCCACCGACTTCTGTTTTGGCAACGCCTTGGCGACACCGTCGACAGGATTATCGCCCGCATACAGCCCCATGGCCTTCGCCCAATCAAAGACGACCTTAATGCGTTGGCGAAGGCGCCGCGCGGTTTCCGGTTTTTGGAGCCAGATTGGCGACAATGCCTGTAAGACATCCGCCGAAGTCACTTGATTAACTGGCCGGGCACCAAAGACGGGGAAGGCGTATTCACGAAGCGAGTTTATCCACTGCGCGCAGTGCTTTTCATTCTTCCAGGACGGGGCCAATTCGCGATGGACCGACGTTGCCGCCTCCTCGAATGACATGGCGACGCGGCGGCGCTGCCGGCGCAAGGCAATGGGATCGCCCCCTTCCCGCGCAATGTAGCGATGTTCAACCGCCGCCTGCCGCGCCATTGCCAATGAGACGAGACGAGCGCCCCCAAGCCCCATGTCGCGACGCCGACCCTGAATAAACGTCCTGAGCACCCAATGCTTGGCGCCTGATTTGGTGACCATGAGGTACAAACCATTGCCGTCGCCATAGCGGCCAGGCTCCTTCACAGTCTTCACCTTTAGCACCGTTAATCGACCGTCCGTATAACCAGCCTTCATCATAACCCTCCCACTCTGTATCCCGAGATAACGCTCGGATTAGGCAGGATTTAGGACAACACCATCGGACGACGTATGCAACTACCTTATTGAAATTAATGGTATTTTGGATGCCAATGGACATCGTTGGACTACGGACGAATAACCTCTCTCTCCGCCAGAAGCACATCATTCGATGTCCTGATATTGACCCGGCGGCGCGCCGCCGCTATATGCGCGCTTCTTTTAAACAACCGGACAAATGAAGCCGGGGCGAAAAAGGACGCTGGCGCACAAATTGCGCCAAACAGAGGTCGAAAATGTACGCAGTCGTCAAGACTGGCGGTAAGCAATACCGCGTTTCCGAAAATGACACCCTTAAAGTCGAGCGCCTTGCCGGCGAAGCGGGCGATATCGTCACGCTGGCCGATGTGTTGATGCTGGGCGACGGCAAGACTGTGACTGTCGGCGAGCCCGTCATTGACGGCGCCGCTGTTGCCGCCGAAATCGTCGAGCAGGCGCGCGACAAGAAAATCATCGTTTTCAAAAAGCGGCGTCGGCAAAATTACCGGCGCAAGCATGGCCATCGTCAGCATTTCACGCTGTTGAGGGTCACTGAAATTCTCACCGACGGCGCCAAGCCATCGAAGAAAGCCGCGGCGAAAAAACCTGCGAAGAAGGCAGCACCAAAAGCGGAAGCAAAAGCGGCCGCGCCAAAAGCAGACGCGCCGAAAGCAGTGAAAGAGAAAGCGGCGACGTCGAAAGCAGCTGGCGCTGACGATCTGAAAAAGCTTTCCGGCGTCGGTCCGGTGCTTGAGACGAAACTGAACGAAGCCGGCGTTACGTCCTTCGCGCAGATTGCAGCGTGGGGCCCGGCGGAGATTGAAGAATTCGACGAGAAATTGTCATTCAAAGGCCGGATCGAACGCGAAGGCTGGGTCGAACAGGCGAAAAAACTCGCTAACGGCGAAGAGGAGTAAGAGATGGCGCATAAAAAGGCAGGCGGCTCGTCACGGAACGGCCGCGACTCCGCAGGGCGCCGATTGGGCGTGAAAAAATACGGCGGCGAAACCGTTGTACCGGGCAATATTCTTGTTCGTCAGCGCGGCACCAAATTTCACCCCGGCGCCAATGTCGGCATCGGGCGCGACCACACATTGTTCGCGACATCCGGCGGGCGCGTAGAGTTCGCAACCAAACGCGGTGGACGCAGCTACGTGTCGATCGTCAGCGACGCAGAATAGCATCGACGCGAAGTTTGCGGTTCGGCGCGGCATGCGCATGAGCCTTCAAAATGTTTAAAAGGGAAGGCCGTAGCGCCTTCCCTTTTTTCTTTTGGAGCTTTGACATGGTTGAGATACGCACCGGCGATCTGGTTTTGCGACCGATTGAACTGGAAGACGCTGCGCGTTTTGCATATCTGTGCAACGACATAGACGTAGCGCGCAATACGTCGCGCATTGCGCATCCTTATAGCCGCGCGGACGCCGATGCTTTTGTCGCCAAACGAGGCGCCGGGATGTTTGGCGACGACAATGAATATGTTTTCGCCGTCTGCCGCGAAAACGAGATCGTCGCCTGTGCCGGCGCGCACGGCACAGGCGACACTGTTTATGAGATTGGGTATTGGGTCGGCGCCGATTATCGGCGGCAAGGCATTGCGACCCGCACCGCGCGCGCCGTCACCCAGTTTGCGTTTCTGGAACTTGGGGCCACCGTCGCAACGGCCGGCTTTTTTGCTGACAACCCAACATCCGGGCGGGTCCTGGATCGCGCAGGGTTTAAGGCGACAGGCGAAACCATCGCCATGCATTCGCTTGGGCGGGGCGAAAGCGTGGACACAGCGCGCTTAACCCTTGCGCGCGCGGATTTCGAGGTGAGTCCCGCGATTGTCATCACCGCCGCCGACGCTTAGAGACAAGACCCAATGACGTCGCAATTCGGAGCGCCCAACATGGCCGATATCACAGAATTCCAGGTCCGCAAGGACAAGCTCGACGAAACCCGGCGCGTTCAACACGACAAACCGACCATCGGCGACGGGCAAATCCTCGCCAAAGTCGATCGCTTCGCGATTACCGCCAATAACGTAACCTATGGCGTCGTCGGCGAGCGGATCGGCTATTGGAAATTCTTTCCGGTCACGGACGAAGGCTGGGGGGTGATCCCTGTCTGGGGATTTGCCGACGTCGAAGCGTCGAACCATCCTGAAATTTCCGTCGGCGAACGCCTTTACGGATATTGGCCAATGGCGAGCCATCTTGTCATAACGCCGGGCAAGGTTTCAGCAAAGCGCCTTGCCGATGACGCACCGCATCGGCGCGAATTGCCGCCCGTTTACAACAGCTATGCGCGCGTCAGCAACGAGCCGGGTTACGATGGCGAAACGGACAATGATCGCATGGTGTTGATGCCGCTTTATGCGACGTCGTTCTGCATTTATGATTTTCTGAAAGACAATGACTGGTTCGCCGCCAAGCGGGTGATCGTCGGCAGCGCGTCATCAAAAACCGCGATCGGCACGGCTTACGCCATTAAATCCGACGCCGCGCCGCCGACGCTTGTCGGGCTGACGAGCGCGCGAAATCGGGACGCCGTAGAACGGCTCGGACTTTATGATGAAGTGGTCGTTTACGAAGACATCGAAAAACTTAGCAGCGATGTAGCGACAATTATCATCGACATGTCCGGCGACGGCGGCGTTCTTGGGCGGCTGCACAAACTGCTGGGCGATAACATGAAGTACACGTCGAATGTCGGCGTCACGCACTTCACCGCCAACGAAATGAGCCCTGATTTCATCCGTGACCGGAGCGCCATGTTTTTTGCGCCGGGACATATCCAGAAGCGTACGAAGGACTGGGGTCCGGGCGAATTTGAAAAACGCGCCCACATATTTTGGCGCGACGCCGCGCTTAAAAGCCGGAGCTGGCTCACCATTCAGGAGGCGCATGGGTTTGACGCCGTCGAACATGCTTGGCGGGATGTTTATACCGGCAAAACACCGGCGGAAGCGGCCTGGGCCGTTGGGTTTTAGCGCCGCGCTTGTCGGCGCCAACATGCGCGAGGACAGGTTATGACAGAAACGCCGCAACAGTCACGGCCGCGATTGCTGGTCGATATTGTTTCCGATCCCGTTTGCCCGTGGTGTTATGTCGGTTTCAAAGCCTTTCAACTCGCACGCGACCGCATTTCGTCGGAGTTTCAGGTGCTGCCACGGGTTCGCGCTTACTTGCTCAATCCTGATACGCCGGCGAGTGGCGTCGACCGCGCCGCCTATTACGAAAAGAAATTCCCCGATGCGGCCCAGCGCGACACGATGCGAATGCAACTGCAAGCCGCAGCGCTCGGCGCCGGCTTCAAATTCGATCCGTCTATTCCAAAACATCTGCCCAATACGACAAAGGCCCATCAATTGATCCGCCTGTCGCATTTTGACGGCGCGCAGGAACGCCTTGTTGAAAATCTCTACAGCGCGTTCTGGGACGATGGCGTCGATATCGGCGACGATGATGCGCTGATTGCGATCGCGAAAGCCACGGGCCTCGACGCAGACAATGCAAGACGTGACTTGCAAGACGCGAAATCGAAAAATACCGTCCTTGCCGAGGCCGAAGCGTTTCGGCGCGCCGGCGTTTCCGGCGTCCCGACATTTATCGTTAATGAACGCGACGGCTTCTCCGGCGCCATGCCGCCGGACCGGATGGCCGAGGCGTTCCGGGATGCGGCCAAGGACTTGCATCGTCATACCCACTAGGCGCTGAGCGTGCGTATCCGCATTTATTAACAGCCGAGGCTGACGATGATCCGAACAATTCTAATCGCCGTTCTATGCCTTTCCGCGATGCCGGCCTGCGCCGCCGTTACCGTAGACAATGCCGGCGCGCTGAAGCGGGCCGTATGGCGGGCCGCGCCGGGCGAAGTGATCACGCTTGCGGCCGGCGACTATGATATCGCCGATCTGAAAATCGAAGAAGACCTGACTTTGCGCGGCGATGGCGCGGTTGTCCTTTACGCGTCGAAGCCGGTCGCCAAGGGACTTTTAAACCCGCTTTCCGGCGTCACGCTTACGGTCGAAAACCTCACCTTTCGCGGTGCCCGTTCGCCAGACGATAACGGCGCCGGCATTCGCAATGACGGGCGTTACCTGACGATCATCGATTGCGTTTTCGAGAACAATGAAAACGGCGTCCTGTCCACCGGCGATCGCGACGGGAAAATCACGATCACGGGATCGACATTTTTGCGCAATGGCCATGGCGATGGGTATTCACACGGTATTTATATGCTGCGCGGGGTGAAACTCGAAATCACGAACAGCAAATTTATCGCAACGCATGTTGGACATCATGTGAAATCGCTGGCTGACGAGACGATCATCAAGAATTCAGTGCTTGACGATGCAGACGGTACGCCGAGCTATGCAGTAGACCTTTCAAAAGCCGGTCGGGTCGTGATCACTGGAAACACCATCATTCAATCCGCTGACGCAGAAAACATCACGATGATCAATTACGATACGACCCGCGGCGGCGAAGCGCGCGCACTGGAGATCAGCGGCAACAAGATCGTCAATCGCCGGCGCAATGGCCAGTTCCTGCGGAACGATACGGATCTGACACCTGCTATTTTCGACAATGAAATCATCATCGAGAACGGCGCCACCCTCGATTACGAAGAATCACGCCCATAAATTAATCTGTGAACAGATTGCACGCCAAATAGAACATATCACAACGCCGACACGACACGCAGCGCGCAACTGAAACGGCATAATATTGACAAAACTTTCACAATTGGATTTGC
>JAJFFU010000121.1 GCA_021776465.1 Parvularculaceae bacterium | reverse complement strand
GAGATCGCGCTTCGCCATTATCGTGAAACGATCGACCATTACGGCGCGCCGCTCGGTGTGCGCATGGCCCGGAAGCATCTTGCCGCCTATGTTGATTTTGCGCCGCTCGAGATGGTCGATGCAGACCGCCGGGCGTTCCGTTCCGCCATTTGCCGACTGGCGTCGCCCGACGCTGTGGCCGAAGCGCTTGGCGAATTCTATGACGGCCGGTTCCAAACAGGCGCCCGCAACGCGGCGTGATAGAATCACGCGCTGTTTCGGACTGTTTCATTTTGGCAACATAACTGTTGATTTTTTGCAACAACCGTCCCATCCTGTGACCTTGCGCGGCTGAAGCCCGCTTGGTTTGGCGATTGCAGACAGAACTGTTGCTCATCGACCACGCCGGGTTTTGTTTCAGATTGGCGCAAATCGGGGGGTGTGATGGTTGAGTTGAAATCCCGCTGGACGGCGTAAGTTGGGTCACGAGCAAATCGATACCTTAGATAAAGACGAGCGATTGGCGCGCCCGAAACAGGCGCGACGGTTTCTGCCGCAATGGGCGCTGTCCAATACAACGGCGGCGGCGGCATTGATCGGCGCCGCAGCGGTCGCCTTCTTCACAACATGGTTTTTGATGTCGCCGCTGGTTGAGCGCGTCGACCGCACATTCCTGATGTGGACGGTGATCGGCAATATCGTCATCGCGACAGGTTTTGCCGTCCTGATCGGCGTCCGATTATGGCACGTGCTTGCCGAGCGACGTCACCAGCTTGCCGGCTCGCGCACCCACTTGCAGCTCGTCGGCCTGTTCTCATTGCTGGCAGTGATCCCGGCGATCATCGCCTTCCTTTTTGCGTTCACCATATTGCGCGCAAGCCTCAACGACGTTTTCAGTGAGCGGATCGACAATTATCAAAACACTGCACGAGAGCTGGCCAATGCGCTCTGGCAGAACGAAACCAACGCGGCTGGCATCAATCTCAATCAGATTGAATTGGACCTGGAGCGCGGCGCAGCATTCGGCGTCACCGCATCGACGCCGATCAGTTTCCGGCGCGCGCTCATGGAGCAAGCGCTGGTGCGCGATCTTGCGGCAATGGTGGTGATGGACGGAGACCGGAACATTATTGCCCGGGTGAAGATCGTTGATGGCGCCTATGCGCTGCCGCCAAAGGCCGTCTTTGACAACATTGATACAGCAGCAGCGGAAAACAGGCCTCGCAAAGAATGGGGCAATTTCGACGCGAATAACGAACAGGAATTTGACCTTTATCGCGGCGTTCTAAAAATCAACGCTTATGAAGGTGGCTACATCGTCACCTATAAGCTCATCCCGCCGGCGATCTCTAACGAACTTCTTGCTGTGCGTAATATTCGCGACGACTGGGCCGAAGCAACGGCCAGTCGCGCACGTCTCGAACGCGTTTTCTTCGCCGGTTATATTGTTCTCGCGGTCATTATTCTGTTCGGCGCCATCTGGGCGGCGATCTGGGCGGCGACGCGTTTGGTTCAACCGATCGGACGCCTCGTCAATATGGCGGAGCAAGTCTCGGCCGGTGCGTTGGACGCACGCACGGACGTGCGCAAGGAAGACGGCGAATTCGGCCTGCTCGCCCGGTCGATGAACCATATGACTGCGCAACTGCAGACCCAGCGCGACGACCTCATCGACACGAACCGACAATTCGATGAACGCCGGCGCTTTACCGAGGCTGTGCTCTCGGGCGTTTCCGCTGGCGTGATCGGGATGGCGGCGAGCGGGCGCATTACGATTGCAAACAAATCCGCTGCGTTCTTACTGGATGAAGAGCCCGACCAGTTAACCGGGCGCTGGATCCAGGACGTGATGCCGGAACTGACGGACCTGTTGCAAGAAGCGGCGGCGTCGACTGAAACCGAAACTGGCGATCAGATTGAGCTCGCGCGCGACGGTCTCGCGCAGACCCTCAATGTTCGCATCGTGAAAGACCGTTTCAATAGCGAGGACCGTTTCGTCGCTACCTTCGACGACATTACGCAGCTTATTTCCGCCCAACGAAATGCAGCCTGGGGCGACGTTGCCCGGCGCATCGCCCATGAGATTAAAAACCCGCTGACGCCGATCCAGCTTTCGGCCGAACGGTTGCGGAGAAAATATCTCAACGAAGTGACCTCCACACCAGAGGTCTTCGACAAATGCACCGAGACCATCATCCGTCAGGTCAATGATATTGGTCGTATGGTTGATGAATTCTCATCTTTTGCGCGCATGCCGAAGCCGGTCATCGGGCGTGAAGATATGCGCGAGCTGGTGCGCGCGGCGGTGTTCCCGCAGAAGGTGACGTTTGCCGACATTGATTTTGAAATCATCACGCCGGATGAGCCGAGTTTCGTTAATTGCGATGGCCGTCTGATTGTGCAGGCGCTTTCAAACCTTTTGAAAAACGCCGGCGAGTCTATTACGACCCGGTCAGCGGAGCCGGGCTTTGGATATCCCGGCCGTATCCGCGTCGAAGTCGTCAACAGTGAAGATAACGCTGCCATCCACATCGTCGATAACGGTTTGGGATTGCCGTCGAAAGAACGCCATCGCCTGGCCGAGCCGTATATGACGACGCGCGACAAAGGCACGGGTCTGGGTCTCGCCATTGTTAAAAAAGTTGCCGAAGAGCACGGCGGTTCGCTGATATTTGCCGACGATGGCGCGCTTGGCCCAACGGGCGCGCGAATGACACTGACATTGCCGCGTGTTGATGTTGTGGAAATCGAGACGCCGAAAAGCGCGACCGCGACGGCGGCCGAATAAACCGAGTAAAGAGGAAGCAAAACGGATGAGTATCGACATTCTGGTAGTGGACGACGAGGAAGACATCCGGGAACTGGTTGCCGGTATCCTTGAGGATGAAGGCTTCAGTCCGCGCAAGGCGCATGATGCGGGCTCCGCATTGGCGGCGGTGCGCGAGCGCGTTCCCGCGCTCGTCGTTTTGGATGTCTGGTTGCAGAACTCGGCCATGGACGGCATTGAAATTCTCGCCGAGCTCAAAAAAGTGCATCCGGAACTGCCGGTCGTCATTATTTCCGGACACGGAACGATTGAAACGGCGGTCGCGGCAATCAAGAAGGGCGCTTACGACTTCGTTGAGAAGCCGTTTAATGCTGATCGTCTCGTGCTTGTTGTCAATCGGGCTCTCGAAGCGACGCGCCTCAGAAGAGAAAATACCGAATTGCGCCAGCGCGCGCCGGACTGGGGCCTGATCGGGTCGTCACCGGCTGTGTCGTCCTTGCGCAATGTCATAGAGCGTGTTGCAGATGCGCGCTCGCGCGTTCTCATTTCCGGACCGCCCGGTTCCGGCAAAGAAATTGTCGCGCGGTTGATTCATTCAACATCGACACGCGCTGATCAGCCGTTCATCGTCGTCAGCGCAGCAACAATTTCGCCCGATAAGATGGAAGAGGAACTCTTCGGTATCGAGGGCGAAGACGAAGGTCCACGCGCCGTCGGTCTTTTGGAAAAAGCCCATGGCGGCACGCTGATGTTCGACGAGATCGGTGATATGCCGCTCGAAACGCAGAGCAAGATATTACGGGTGCTGATAGACCAACGCTTCAAACGGGTCGACGGCCAACAACCGGTTTGTGTTGACGTTCGAATTATATCGACGACCTCGCGCGACTTATTGGCGGCGGCGGACGCCGGTGAATTTCGCGAAGACTTGTTCCACCGGCTCAATGTCGTTTCGATTGCAACGCCGGGTCTTGACGAGCGCCGCGAGGATATACCAGCGCTGTCAGCGTACTTTGTTGACCGTATTGCGCGGGCGTCTGGTTTGCCGAAGCGATCATTTTCAGCGGAGGCGATGGCGGCGCTGCAAACTTATCATTGGCCCGGTAATGTTCGCCAGCTTCGCAACATTATCGAGCGAACGCTCATTTTGATGCATCGCGATCCGGTGCTCGAGATCACATGCGAATTGTTGCCGGCGGAGATTATGGACGCCGGGCTTTCCATTCCGGCCGGCGAGGGGCTGGAACTCGTGATCTCGCTGCCATTGCGCGAGGCGCGTGAACGGTTCGAGCGGGAATATCTGATCGCGCAAATTAACCGTTTTGGCGGCAACATCTCCCGAACGGCGGCGTTTATTGGCATGGAGCGGTCTGCGCTTCACCGTAAACTGAAGGCGCTTGGCGTTAACGGGCAGGCGCGCGCCGAAAGCGCTTGATTGCACTCGGGATTCGTGAGATCGGGCGCGGCATGAGGGCATGCTCTCCATGAGAATCGTTGTTTGCGGCGCGGGCCGTGTTGGCACCGGCATCGCCCGGCGCCTTTCGCGCGAACAAAACGATGTGACGGTCATTGATCAGTCAAAGCAATTGATCCGTTCTGTTGCAGAGCGTCTCGATGTGCGCGGCGTCGTCGGGAATGGCGCCTACCCGGAAACGCTCGAAGAGGCCGGCGCCCGCGAAGCTGACATGATAATCGCGGTCACCCATTCTGACGAAGTGAACATGACGGCGTGCCAGATCGCCCATTCTCTATTCAAGGTCCCGACGAAAATTGCGCGTATTCGCGCGCAGGAATATCTGGACCCGCGCTATTTCGATCTGTTCTCGCGTAATCATCTGCCGATTGATGTTGTTATTTCGCCGGAACGTGAAGTCTCCGAAGCGATCATTCAGCGCATGTCGACGCCGGGCGCCTCGGAAGTGAAATCATTCGCAGACGGACAAGTCTGGGCGATTGGCGTCAAGCTGCGCGAGGATTGCGCAATTATCAATACGCCGCTGCGTCAGGTTGCGGAGCTTTTTCACGACCTGAAAATCACCATCGTCGCCATCAAGCGCGGCGATCGGTTGTGGCGGGCGCACTCCAATGACCAGCTTGAGCCCGGCGATCAGATCTATTTTATTTCCGACCGCAATGACGTGCAGCGCGCGTTGGAGATTATGGGCGAGGCCGCGCGTCAGGCGCGCCGCGTCATTCTGATCGGCGGCGGCAATATCGGGCTGTTTGTCGCCAAAGGCCTTGAGAAGCTAGGCTCCATGAAAATCCGCGTGATTGAACGCAATCGCGCCAAGGCGGAGATCGCCGCAGAGGCGTTGGAGCGAACCATCGTTTTGCAGGGCGATGGCCTTGACCGTGCGATCCTGCGTGAAGCCGGTGTTGCCGAGGCCGAAACCGTCGTTGCAGTCACGGAAAACGATCAGGTAAACATACTGGCGTCAGTCGTCGCCAAGCGCGAAGGCGCGCGCCGGACGATGGCGTTGGTGAACGATCAGGATTACGGGCCGATTTCAGAGGCCGTTGGCGTGGATCGGTTCGTTGATCCGCGCGCGACGACGGTGTCGACAATCCTTCAACATGTGCGCCGCGGCCGCATCAAGGGCGTTTACTCGCTGGCTGACGGCGCCGCGGAGTTGGTGGACGCCATCGCGTTGGAAACATCGTCACTCGTCAACAAGCCGTTGCGTGATGCGCAATTGCCGGAAGGCGTGATGATCGGCGCGGTTGTTCGCGATGGTGTTGTGCAAATGCCAACCGGTGAAACGGTAATTCAGGCCGGCGACCGCATTGTATTGATGACCATGCGCGAAAACGTCAAAGACGTTGAACAGATGTTCCGTGTCAGCATTGAATATTTCTGACGATCCGGGAGGTTCGTGCGCGCCATGGGTTTAACGGCGATCCTGCGCAGCTTTGCCGCCATATTGATATGTGTCGGGCTGGCGATGCTGGCGCCGTTGGCGCTTGCCGTATCGGGCGATGATCCATCAGCCGGGCCGTTTCTTTTCGGTGCGGTTTCAACACTGATTGCCGGCGCTGGCGCCTGGGCGGCCAGTATTGGTCGGTCCGCTCCGTCTGATTTTCGTGGTGCGCTTGTCATCATTTTGTTGTGGTGGGTTGTGGCGCCGGCCTTCGCGTCTATTCCATTTGCATTAGGCGGCGCGACTTTCGCCGACGCTTATTTTGAAGCTATCGCTGCTGTTACAACGACGGGCGGATGGCTGTCGCGCGATGCGGCAGTCTCATCGCCCTCCTTGATGTTGTGGCGTGCTGAACTGCAATGGCTGGGCGGCCTTGCGTCGATTGCGATTGCAGCGGCGATTTTTATTCGTCCCGCGTTCATTGGGATCGACACATTGCTGCCGCCATTTTCGCGCGGCGCGAAGAACGATTTTCTGCGCCCGCTGCGTAACGCCGTTTTCAGTTTCTGGTCGATTTACGCCGGGGCAACTTTTTTTGCCTTTGCCGCATTTGCCTTAGCCGGCGAGCCGACGCTGCATGCGGCTGTGATGGCGCTGTCGGGTGTTGCCAGCGGCGGATTTCTGCCCGGCGGCGGCGGTTCTGGCGGACTTGCGCTCTGGACAATCGCGATCTTGTTTGTGCTGATGGTTTTCAGCGGATCAAATTTCGTAGTCATTGCGCGCCTCGTTCGCGGCGCGAAAGAACGCGTGCGCGATATCGAAAACGGCGCTTACTTTCTAATCATTATTTTTGCCGGTTTTTTCTTCTGGTTGCTGGCCGGCGCGGGCGATCTCAAACTACTCGCGCCACAAACGTTCAACGCTGCGTCAATTTTATCGACGAACGGGTTCACCATAGGAGAAGCACCGCCCTTATCGGTCGTCCTTGTTACGGCAATCATTGGCGGTGCGGCGGTTTCAACGGCAGGGGGCTTTAAAATTCTGCGTTGGCTGGTCATCATGCGCCGGGCCGGCGAAGAGTTGCGGCGGCTGATTGAGCCGAGCGCCGTTTTCGGTAAGCGCCGCGTTTCCAACGAGCTCGGCGTGTGGATCCATTTTCTGGTGTTCACAATGACGCTCGCAGGGCTTGTGGTCATCTTGTCGTCGGGCGGGCATGAATTCGAGCTAGCTGCGGCTGCGGCGGTGTCGGCGCTCTCTAATGCCGGTCCCTTGATCTATCTTGCGGAAGGCGGAGAGAGCGGATACGCCGCTTTCAGCGAGCCCTATCGATGGGCGCTCGCGGTGGCGATGGTTCTAGGCCGGTTAGAAGCGGCCGTGGCGCTCGCCTTGATTAATCGCTGGTTCTGGAGGACCTGACGAGCCCATGACAATGATCGCGTATGTAAACGGAAGCTATGCCCCCATGCGCGATGCGCAGGTTTCCATTGAGGATCGTGGTTATCAATTTTCAGACGGAATATATGAGGTCTGCCTCTGTATCGCCGGGCGATATTGGGACTTTGACGGTCACTTGACGCGAATGGAGCGTTCGCTGCGCGAATTGCGCATGGACGCGCCGATGTCGCGTGACGCTTTGCAGATTGTGATGGGGCAGCTGGTTCGGCGTAACGGCCTCAAGGATGCATTGGTTTATATTCAGGCGACGCGAGGCGTTGCGCCGCGCAACCATGTGTTTCCGCCGGCAGATACGCCGACGGCGCTCGTGATGACGGCAAAACGGTTTGATCTCGACGGGTCAGACGCTATTGCGGCAAAAGGCGTTGGCGTGATCACTCAGCCGGACATTCGCTGGGGGCGGGCCGATATCAAATCCATATCGCTCCTGCCGAACTTGCTTGCCAAACAAGCGGCGAAAGACGTCGGCGCTGCGGAGGCTTGGCTGGTGCGTGATGGCGCAGTGACGGAGGGGTCCTCTTCCAACGCTTGGATCGTCGACCGCGACGGCGCCCTTGTTACCCATCCAAAAGGATTTGAAATTCTGGGCGGCATAACGCGAGAGACGGCGCTGTCATGCGCGGCCGAGCTCCAGATTAAAGTCCATGAGCGAGCCTTCACCGTCGCGGAAGCGCGGGACGCGAGCGAGGCGTTCATCACATCGGCGACCAATCTGGTGATGCCAGTCATCACGATCGACGGGGCGCCGGTCGGAAATGGCGCGCCGGGGCCCGTGGCCCTGCGGCTGCGAGAAGCGTACAAATTGCGCGCTCGACAGGCGTGACAAACCGCGCGCCGCATTTGCGCCCTCTTTTCCTGTTTTTCGGTTGCCTAACGCCGGGTCAGCGGCCAAAATGATGCTGCACTGCAAAACGGACAGTAAGAATCGGAGACGCGGCGCCCATGAGCGAAAAAAAACAGAACCTTCAGGACACATTCCTCAACCAGGTTCGCAAGAGCAAAACGCCGGTGACAATATTCCTCGTCAATGGCGTTAAACTTCAAGGCGTCGTGAGCTGGTTTGATAATTTTTGCGTTTTGTTGCGCCGTGATGGACAATCTCAACTTGTCTATAAACACGCAATTTCAACTGTCATGCCGCAACAACCGGTCTCGCTCTGGGATAATGATGAAGACGCCGACAGCGACTGACCCATTCGACAAGTAAAGTCCTCGCAAATTGCCGCATCAAGAGACTGCCATTGTCATTCATCCCGCCTTGCGCGGCGTTGCGGGTCCGCGTGCGCCCTCGGCGCGATTGGAAGAAGCCGTCGGTCTTGCTGCGGCGATCAATCTCGACATCGTTTACGACGAGGTCGCCACCGTTAATGCGCCGCAAGCGGCAACGCTGATCGGCGGCGGCAAAATCGACGAAATCCGCGCGCGGCTTGATGCAACGGAGCCGCGTCCGGGGCTGGTCATTGTCGACGGCGCCCTCAGCCCCGTGCAACACCGAAATCTCGAAAAAGCATTCGAGGCAAAAGTGCTCGATCGGACGGCGCTGATCCTCGAAATTTTTGGTGCGCGCGCGCAGACCGCTGAAGGCACGCTGCAAGTCGATCTCGCCCATTTGGAATATCAGCGTTCGCGGCTGGTGCGGTCGTGGACACACCTTGAGCGCCAACGCGGCGGCGCGGGCTTTCTTGGCGGCCCCGGTGAGCGCCAGATTGAGTCCGACAGACGCGCTCTCGACAACAAAATTGTTCGCTTACGCAAGAAACTGGAAGACGTGCGCCGGACCCGGACGCTGCAACGGGCGAAACGCAAGCGCGCGCCGCATCCTGTTGTGGCGCTTGTCGGTTATACGAATGCCGGCAAGTCGACCTTGTTCAACCTAATGACAAAGTCGGCGGTAAAAGCAGAAGACTTGCTTTTTGCAACGCTCGATCCAACCATGCGCGCCATCGACTTGCCGAGCGGGGTGCGCGTAATTTTGTCAGATACCGTGGGCTTTATTTCCGATCTGCCGACGCAACTGGTCGCAGCATTTCGCGCGACGCTAGAAGAAGTGCTGGAAGCCGATCTCATTGTCCATGTGCGCGATATCGCGCACGCCGACACTGACGCGCAACGCGCTGACGTTATTGACGTACTTTCCGCCCTTGGCATTGGTGCAGATGACGAGCGTCCGGTTATTGAGGCGCTCAACAAGATAGACCTGTTAGGCGCTGATGACAAAACCGACGTCGAGACAATTGCCCGCGCCGCGCCGTCGATTGGCGCCATTGAAAAGCCGGCCCGCGTTGCGCTTTCAGCGGTCAGCGGTGAGGGCGTCGCAGTGCTCTTGTCGAAGATCGAAGAAACGCTGACAGTCGCGCATGTGACAACGGACATCCTTATTCCGGCCCATGACGGCGCCGCGCGGGCGTGGCTTTTTTCGCGAACGGAAATACTTGACGAGGATACGGCCGAAACGGGCACGGTTATAACCGCGCGCATGTCGCGCAAGACTGAGGGTCAATTTTACAAAGAGTTTCCGGGCGCCAAGGCGGCCGACCTCGCCGGCCAGGATCGCCGCCGCGCATGATCGTTGACCCGGACAAAGTTGCGGCAATTATTAAAGAGGTTGCGGAAACAGAAATTGCTCCGCGCTTTGGCAAGCTCAAAGCTGGTGAAATCGATACAAAGTCGGGCCCAAACGATTTCGTTACGCAAGCTGATCGGGCCGCCGAAGCCGCACTCAAACGGGCGTTCGCGGATATTTATCCTGATGTCGGTTTTATTGGCGAAGAGGGCGCCGCGGCGGATCCGTCCATTTTGGACGCACTGCACGGCGATGGCGCGTTCTGGATCGTCGATCCGCTGGATGGGACGCGAAATTTTGTACAACAACGCGACGAGTTTGCGACGATCGTTGCGCTTGTCGTTGACGGTGTAACGCGCGCCGGATGGATTTACGCAATACCCGATAAAACAAGTGCGATCGCGTCACACGGCGAGGGCGCAACCTGGAACGGTAATGCGCTCGCGCCGCTTCGCGAGAACACGGGCGTCATGAGCGGTTATCGTGCAATCGGCAATCTCGCCGAGCCGTGGAATACAGAAATGGCGCCGAAGTTACGCGCCGGTCTCGTCACGCAAAGCGCCCGTTGCGCCGCTTATGCGTATATCCATTTGTTGACCGGCAAAAAGGACTTCGCACTCTATTCCCGGTGCAGTCCGTGGGATCATGCAGCCGGTGTTTTGATGTTGGGCGAGATAGGCGGTCGCGCCGCCTATCTGGATGAAAACACTCCATACCGCCCGGTCGCGACGCAAGGCCGGCCTCTGCTTGTTACCGGCAGCGAGCACGGATTTACGCGCGTCGCTGGCGTGCTGCAGTCATAAATAAATGACACGATTTCCGGTAAGCTATTGAAAATTCTCGGTTAAAAACTCCGCCGGCAAGAAATTGCCGGCCTCCTTGCGCCTAGCGATCTTCGTTATCCTGTTGTATTTTCACAGTAAGGGCGCGGGGTGAATACGGGGTGCGTAGATGACAAGAAAATATTCTGCCGCAATTGGGGCGCGGGTTTTTTTTGCAAGTTTTGCACTGCTGGCTTTGTCCGCCTGCAGCGGCGGCGGCGGCGGGACGACTGCGCCACCACCACCGCCTCCTCCGCCACCACCGCCATCCGGCCCGACATGGACGTCGGGCGTCTATAATGCTGCAAGCACGTTCAAGGATCGCTGCGAAGTCGTTCGCGTGGGCGTGGATATTGAGGGCAATTCATTTCCGGACATGGCCGGGTCGACGCTGGAAGAAAATTTTTGGCTGCGCTCTTGGACCAATGAAACATATTTGTGGAACGATGAAGTCACCGACCAGAACCCCGCCAATTTTAACAATCGGCTCGCCTATTTCGACGTTCTGAGGACGCAGGAAATAACGCCGTCGGGGAAACTGAAAGACGAGTTTCATTTCACCCAACCGACCGACGAGTTTCTCGAAATGCGGAACTCGACGCCGAGTGCAACATACGGCGCCAATTTTGTCGCGTTTTCGACAGCGCCGCCGCGGGATTTTCGCATACGATACACCGAACCGAATTCACCGGCCTCGACAGAAGTCATGGGAGTTGTGAACTTTGTCCGCGGTGCGAGAATTCTGGAGATTGATGGCGTTGATGTAATCAATGCGCCAACGCAAACCGAAGTCGATATGTTGAACGCGGGCCTCTTTCCGGGAACCGCCGGCGAAACACACGACTTCGTGGTGCAGGATCCGGGCGCTGCCTCGTCGCGCATGGTGACGCTGACATCGGTGGACCTGGCGCCAAAGCCCGTGAACCGGATGAAGACGATCACCACGGCGACCGGCCCCGTCGGGTACATGCTGCTCAACACCTTTAGTCCGTTTGCCACGGAAAAAGATATCGCCGACGCCATATCGGCGCTGAAGGCTGATGGCGTGAACGATCTCATCATCGACATGCGCTATAATGGCGGCGGGTTGCTCGCCATTGCGGCACAGCTCGGATACATGACCGCGGGCAATGCGCGAACGAACGGAAAAGTCTTCGAAGATTTGCGCTTCAACGCTGATGCCGGCGGTGTAAACCCGGTCACTGGCGCGACAAACAATTCCGTACCGTTTTATTCGACGGGTCTTGGGTTTTCAGTGTCGAACGGAACCGCGCTTGAAAGCCTAGACCTGCCGCGTGTTTTCATAATTTCGACAGACAGAACCTGCAGCGCAAGCGAATCTGTAGTGAACAGCTTACGCGGTATCGACGTTGAAGTTATTCTCATTGGATCGACAACATGCGGAAAGCCGTTCGGATTTTATGCGACCGATAATTGCGGTGAGACGTATTTCACTGTTCAGTTCCAGGGGATCAACGACAAAGGCTTTGGCGACTATGCGGACGGCTTTACGCCGGCGAATTCCGGCGATGCGTTTCCGATTTCTGTACCGGGTTGTTCTGTCGCCGATGATTTTGACAACGAACTTGGCGACGAAGCCGAGGCCATGCTTGCCGCTGCACTGCAATTTCGCGCAACCGGCACATGTCCCGCGCCGCCGCCTACGCCGAAACCGGGGGCTGTTGCAAAAACGGCAGAGGGTCTGAAAACGCCGATTGAAATCATGCCGCAGCTCGACGTTTATCAAACCAATCGCGATATGACACTGCCGGAATAGGGGCGTATTTACGATGCAGATGAACGCTAAAGGGTTCGCTTTAATCGCCGGCGGTGCATTGATGGCGTCGTGTCAGACGCCGAACGCGCCGGCGGCCGCAGTGCTTGAAAACGCCGATCATGGAACGATGGCGGCGTTGCATGCTGCGCTCGCAAGTGCGGTGGGTCGAGCGCAGGTGGAAATAGGGCCGGGCGACTTAACGCAGAGCTCAACGATAGCAGTGTTGCCGCCGCCGCTCGGACCCGGCGAAGACCGCAGCCTCGCAACGCCTGATTATTTCGACTTGATGTGGGTCGATGGCAAGTGCGTTCTGGTCGCGCAAGAAACCGGCGCGCAATTCGCCCTCGACGGCGTTTCCTGTCGAAAACTTTAGCGGCTCAGCTCAGCCTTCCAGATACCCGCGCTCCCGCAAAAATTCGACAACGCGATCAGCGGCGTCCGTTGCGGCGATGTTCGATGTATCGACATCAATCTCGGCTGCTTGCGGCGCTTCGTAGGGCGAGTCGATGCCAGTGAAGTTTTTGATTTCGCCGCGACGGGCCTTGCCATAGAGGCCCTTGATGTCGCGTTGTTCACAAACCTCCAGCGGCGTTGAAATAAAGACTTCTACAAATTCACCGTCGTCCATCAAGTCTCGCGCCATGCGGCGCTCAGACTGAAATGGGGATATGAAGGAAACGCAGACGATCAAGCCGGCGTCAGCCATGAGCTTTGCAGTTTCCGCGACGCGCCGGATGTTTTCGACCCGGTCTTCATTCGTAAACCCGAGATCGTTGTTCAGCCCGTGGCGAACATTGTCGCCGTCCAGCGTGTATGTATGCCGGCCGAGATCATGGAGACGCTTTTCAACGAGATTGGCGACCGTCGATTTTCCCGAGCCGGACAGCCCGGTAAACCAGAGCACGCAAGGGCGCTGATGTTTGGCGGCGGCGCGCGCCGTCTTGTTGATATCGAGATCTTGCCAGTGCACGTTTTGCGCCCGGCGTAGCGAGAAGTCTATTAATCCGGCGCCGATCGTCGCGTTTGTTCGTTTGTCGATCAGGATGAAGGAGCCCGTGCGCTGGTTTTCTTTATACGGATCAAAGGCAATCGGGGCCGATAGTGAAAAATTGCAGAACGCCACTTCGTTGAGTTCCAGCGTCTTGCCCGACATGTGTTCAAGCGTGTTGACGTTGACTTTGTGTTTAAGCTCTGTCGCCGTTGCTGACACAATCCGGTTTGCTGTTTTCAATAGATATTGGCGGCCTGGGTATAGTTTGTCCTCGGACATCCACAGGACATGCGCCGCGAATTGATCAGTTTGCTCAGCCGGCGCCTTGCCGGCGCAAATCACGTCGCCGCGGGAAATATCGATTTCGTCTTCCAGCGTAACGGTTACGGCCATGTCTGGCGCAGCCTCTTCGAGGTCGCCATCCATGGTGACAATCGATTTTACTTTCGATCGTTTGGCGGACGGAACGACGACAATTTCGTCACCCGGTTTCAGCGTTCCGCTGGCGACCGTGCCGGAAAACCCGCGGAAGTCGAGGTTCGGGCGGTTCACCCACTGCACGGGCATGCGGAAGGGTTTGTCGGCGAGGTCGGCGCGAACATCGACCGTTTCGAGATAGGGCAACAACGCGGCGCCGTCATGCCACGGGGTCCGGCTGCTCTTGGCGATCATGTTGTCGCCCTCAAGGGCTGAAAGCGGCAGGGCGGCTATCGTGTCAAAACCGAGTGGTTCGGCAAAGGCGCGGTATTCAGCTTCAATATCGCGGAATGTTTTTTCCGAATAATCGACGAGATCCATTTTATTCACGGCGACGATGACGTGCCGGATGCCAAGCAGGGAAACGATGTATGAATGGCGGCGTGTCTGCGTAAGGACGCCGCGGCGCGCATCAATCAGGATGATCGCGAGATCGGCGGTCGAGGCGCCCGTCGCCATATTGCGCGTATATTGTTCATGACCGGGCGTGTCGGCGACGATGAACTTTCGTTTCTCCGTTGAGAAAAAGCGATAGGCGACGTCGATTGTAATGCCCTGTTCGCGTTCCGCAGCGAGGCCGTCAACGAGCAACGCGAAGTCAATTTTTTCGCCTTGCGTGCCGTGTTTTTTCGTGTCGCTTTCAAGTGCGGCGAGTTGGTCGTCATACAGGAGTTTTGAATCGTAAAGCAGTCGTCCGATCAACGTCGATTTGCCGTCATCGACGCTGCCGCAAGTGATAAATCGCAGCAGCCCCTTGTTTTCATGGGCTTCCAGATATTCGATGACGTCATCATTTTCGGTGAGGGCGATCTGTGACATTTAGAAATACCCTTCCTGTTTTTTCTTTTCCATCGACGCAGACTGGTCGTGGTCGATGACGCGGCCTTGGCGTTCGGATGAGCGCGAGATCAGCATTTCCTGAATGATTTCGGGCAGCGTCGTCGCAGTGGATTCCACGGCGCCGGTCAACGGATAACAACCGAGCGTACGGAAGCGGACCATTTTCTCGACCGGTGTTTCGCCATTGAGTGGCATGCGATCATCATCGACCATGATTAGTGTGCCGTCTCGTTCGACGACCGGTCGGTTCGCGGCGAAATATAGCGGAACGATAGGGATGTTTTCGCGATAGATGTATTGCCAGACGTCGAGTTCGGTCCAGTTTGAGATCGGGAATACGCGGATCGATTCACCCTTATTGATGCGGGTGTTAAATATCGACCAAAGCTCCGGGCGTTGATTTTTCGGATCCCAGCGGTGACCGGCGGACCGGAATGAAAAGATACGCTCCTTGGCGCGGGATTTTTCTTCATCGCGCCGCGCGCCGCCGAACGCTGCGTCAAAGCCGTGCTTATCAAGCGCTTGTTTCAGCGCTTGCGTTTTCTTGATGTCGGTGTGGACCTGGCTGCCATGGGTGAACGGGTTGATCCCCTGGCGAACGCCGTCTTCGTTTTTGTGAACGATAAGGTCGAGCCCGAGACGCTTGGCGGTGGCGTCGCGAAATTCGATCATCTCGCGGAACTTCCATGTGGTGTCCACATGCATGACCGGGAAGGGCAGTTTCGATGGAAAGAACGCCTTCATCGCGAGGTGCAACATGACGGCGGAGTCTTTCCCGACCGAGTAAAGCATCACGGGGTTTTCTGCTTCGGCCGCCACTTCACGCATGATGTGGATCGCTTCGGCTTCCAGTCGGTCAAGATGTGTCATCTTCTGCTTACTGATGATATTCCCGGTCACGGTTGCCGACGCAGTCGGACTTGTTGCTGGCGCGCCTGCCTCAAGGGTCGCGAGCCGCGCCTTAGCGGCGTCGAGAGTTTTCAGCGTGCACTGGCCGCCCTTTTCGAGCCGCGCGATCGCCTTGCCGTCATTGAACAATTTGCGGGACATGGTTGAGAGAGAGACGCCGGTTGTTTCGGCCGCCGCTTTCGCCCGTCGAATTACATTGTTAATTTCATCCATCGTGGGATTAATCCCATAATATTGTTGAAAAACTGATTTATCGGCGCTGGCAATATGCTATAGCTACCAAATACGCGCTGTTCAAGTTTATAAATCGTGGGATTGTTCCCAACTTTGCGATGCTTGGCGCGTGTGAGATTGCATTCTTCGGCGGATCGGCTTTGACCGGTGTGCTTTAATCGGAGCCGGGCGTGGACATCGAATTCTGGAAAATCGGACTGCTTTTCATCACCGGCATCGTTTCCGGTTGGATCAATGTGCTCGCTGGCGGTGGATCGATCCTCTCTGTGCCCGTGATGGTGTTTCTCGGCATGCCGGGCCCGGTCGCCAATGGCACAAATCGAATTGGCATTGTGGCGCAAAATATTTTTGCGGTGTGGGGCTTTTTCCGAAAAGGGTTTTCCGACTTTCGGCTGAGCGCGACGCTGGCCGCTTGCGCGTCTGTTGGCGCATTTTTTGGCGCCATGCTGGGTGCGCGTCTCGACGGCGTATGGTTTGAGCGCACGCTGGCGATGATCATGCTGGTCGTTGTTGGACTGACGATGACCGGCATTGGCAAAAAGAAAATCCAGCACGAAGGCGAGGCGCGCAATCTTGCGTTAGGGCATGTGTTGATGGTCGGCGCGGGGTTCTGGGGCGGCTTCATCCAGATCGGCGTTGGCTTCATCCTGATGCCGATCCTCAACCGTGTCATGGGCTTCGATCTTGTGCGCACCAATATGCACAAGGTTTTTATCGCGCTTACATTTTCGCTGGTGGCGCTTGCGGTCTTTGCAAGTCAGGTCGAAATAGAATGGGTGCTCGGGATTGCGCTGGCGGCTGGTTTTGCTGTTGGCGGCTGGCTCGGCGCCAACGCCGCGATCGCTAAGGGCGAGGTGTTGATCAAGCGCGTGTTTTATGTGGCGCTCGCGGCGATGGCCATTAAGCTGTTGTTTTTCTAGGAAAAGTTTTCCAGAGGCGGTTTGCCGCCGGTTTTCCCCATGGACAGCCTGTCGCAGCGGGCCCATATCCGCGCCAACCACACAACATGAGGTAGAAGATGATCACACACGACGTTCGCGCGCATCGCTCCAAGGACAATTTGAAGCGCGAGGACCAACTCGCCTGGAAGATTGCCGAGGTCGCCGCGGATCCGGTCGCTATCGACGACGACGTCACGGACATGATCATCAACCGCGTAATCGACAACGCGTCAGTCGGAATTGCATCGCTCAATCG
>JAJFFU010000013.1 GCA_021776465.1 Parvularculaceae bacterium | reverse complement strand
AACGAACGTTTCAACGGGACGCTACGACGAGAAGTGCTCAATGCTGAATGGTTCGCTACCATTGATCAGGCCAAAACCGTCATCGGGAATTGGCTCAGGCAGTACAATCACATTCGCCCGCATCAAGCCCTGAACATGCGTCCGCCAGTACCGGAGACCATATCAAGTGCTGGTACATAATGACGGGGCTGGACACCTGTCCTGTTGCTATGTCCTCATCTTCTATCAGAATTTCGTATTCACTAAACGAAGCACCCATCCTATGTAGAGCTGCCATTAGATTTCCGCCCAGATGGGAAATATCAGACCATAACTTTGTTAGTTCTTCGCCTTCTATAGGCAGAATTACTTCGTTTCCGTTGTGTTCGGCCCTTGTGAAGAATTTTACCTTGTCAACTGAATTACTCGGAAGATCTGGATTCACTCTAGTTTTGTAGAAACCGTGTGCAATTGCATTCCTCTTCCATTGCAACTCTCCTGCTTTGTCTGCTATCGAAATAAATGTTTCCGATTCTTTCGGAAACATACTTTGTGTATACTCACTCATCAATTTCTTAAATAACTTCTTTCTCTGTTTGAATGGCTTTTTCCGCCAACTCCCAATATTCTTATGCAATCTAGGAATTACCATCTCGATTGAGGCGTCCATTCTTAATTCGAAAGCGCCCCATTGCACGACAATTAGTCCAATCAATGTAAGCAATTTGTCGGGTAACGGCACTACAAGTGTGTATTCTCCGGGCTTAAAATGCGACACTGGAATTTTTCCAAATAAATTCACCGTTACGTCATCGTCAGTCATGCTTTAAGTCCTTAATCAATTTTCAATCGTACTGTCCGTCCGCTACTGGATTTTTATACCGTTTAAGAGAAGCTTGGTATCCATCCAGAGGTGGAAATATTAATCCTGACGGTAATAATCAGTATGCTGTGAAAGAGGTCAACCGGAACAATGTAACGGTTGACCAAAATGAGAAGAAAGAACCTTCCCGTGGAAACAATAAAGCTTACCTTGCACAACGTATCAAAAACACTGATCCTGAATTATTCAAGAAAGTAGAAGATGGAAAATTATCTGTAGCTGCTGCTGCTGCAAAAGCTGGTATCAGAAAACAATATTTTTCTTGTCCAGATAATTTAGAAGATGCTGTTGCTACGATTGAAAAGCAGTTTGATGTCAGGCTCCCCAAAGTAATTCATATATAGAATTAAATTCTGGTCGAACAAAATATAGATAAGCTTCGAAAATAATTGAAAGCGCTACTATCGCTGGTGTGATGGTCAGAGGAATCTTCCGTTCCCAAACATAATCATGATAGTCAATAGCATTCAAAGATTCTTGTTCGAGACGTTCAATAATTGGGTCGAGGTTTCTTATCTCTGTTGCAAATGACTTACCTTGATTTCCGATATGTTCCTGAAACTTACTGATGTCTACGTTCTTGTCTACTTTCTCCTGAATTTCTTCAAGGCGAACATGAATTTCTTTATCGTCAGAGCCTAACGGGGCAAGTGCTTTTCGAATGTTGTTGTGAATAGTTCGCACAGTGCTGATCATTGTTGCGACCTGTTCGTCGATCAATTCTGGACCTTGATTTAATTTATCCTTTAAGTCTCGCAAAAAGGGGAGTACGTCACGGTTCTTATTTCTCTGTATGTCGGCATTGGTGCTGATGCGGTACGAGAACCAAAAATATACGCTTGCGAATAGTAGAAAGAAAAAGATGAGAAAATCAGGAACGGTAAAGGGGCTAGGGGTTAGCTTTACATCCGCTGCTATTGGCGTACCAAAAACGACATAGATCAGCAGTGTGGTGCTACTGATCATTAATGCCGTTTTGGTTTGCCGCGTTTGGCTGGTGTAGAATTCTTTGCTGTCCGACATGGAATAAATCGGACATTGATTCGATTACCGTGGATAGCTGACTCGCTAAAATAACTATGAAACGACCTTTTCCACTGCATCGCCTAATATTTGGAATAGCTCGCGCTTTTCGTTCGTTAAAGCAGCATCATCCCAATAACTGCCGACAGCATCGCCTGAAGAAACAACTTTCTGCGCAATAATCAGCTTCAAATATATCGGTAGCCCCTTCCCGTTTTCACCTAAGAGACGTCCCGCCGTGTCACGGAAACCATGCAATCGCCATTTACCGATTCTTTTTCTGGAGTCCCTTTCGTGTTTCTGGCCGGCAATGATGGTGTCTATTCTCGCGGTCATTCTGGATAGATTGTTTAGAACCCCGCCATTCGCGTTTTCGAATACAAACTCGCTGCCGTTGCCCTGTCTTGCCAATAACAGCGACTTAACCTGCCGTGACATTGGCATGATGAAATCGTCAGTTTCATCTTTTCGGCCTTTAACGAATTCTCCCGGAAATCTGATTTCGCTTTGTTCCCAGCTAATCCAATCCCATCGCAAATTAGCTGCCTGATTGCGTCTTTGCGCAGTAAGCATCAGGAATCGAACATAACCCCGTTCAGCGCTATTGAGCGATTCTGAGGCTTCCCAGATATCTTTTAGCTGATGATTTTCGATGTTCCCATTATGCTTAAGCCGCTTTGGCAAATTTGCTTCGGAAGTTCTTTTTTCAAACGGATTTCGCGCAATTTTCATTTTGTTATATATTGAGTTCATCACGATACGAACTTCATGCGCTCGATAACGTGACGCTTTGCAGCCCGCGATTCTCGGTTCGCCGTAGCGTGTTTGCCTTTTGAACTGGGCTTTGCCTTGCAATATGTCTGTTAAGAGCTTGTCAGCTTCATGTTGCGATAGACTATTAACTGCCATTTTTGCTAATGGTCGGCCATGGATAATGTAAGCCAATACCATCGTATTTATAGTATCAAGGTATTGCTTTTGCGTACTCTCTTTTAGGTTTTGAAAAGCGCTAGATGCGACGTATTCATTCATTAACTGTTGAAACGTTTTCCGCGACTGATCGATTTTGTATTTTCGATCTTTCTCAGCACCGGGATCATAATCTTTCATACGATGATCAACGTCAGTGCTGGCGTTTCTAAATGCTCTGGTCCAATTTCCCGGAAATGGTCGTCTGATTGGAATAACGGCGCTTTTCAACGTCACGTATTGAGAGTTCCCGGTAGTTGGGATTGTCACTCTTTGCACCGGTGTAATGCTTCGCCCTGATATTCGGATATAGATTGACGCGTCTTCGGTATCTCCGGCGAAGATATCGGTTGCGCCGTACCGTTTACCCGACTCCTTTGTAAACCTGATAAAACCATCTGGGGTTTCGAACCCGTCCGCATTGCTTTGGAGCGCTTCTTTAAGCGCTCGCATTGACGATTCATTGATCGGAAATCTTTCCATAATTTTGACCTCTTTAAATTTTCCCTGAAAGTCAGATTTAGCTAAAAATGACTGACAGCTAGCATGGTGACGCTGAAACTCAGCCTTCATGCCGAAAATATAATAAGTCAAAAAACGGAGTCAATTCAATAGCTTAAGCGATCATCAGTGAGCGTCATAAATCACGAAAAATCACTCAAAAGTTGGCTCATAACCTGAAGGTCGTAGGTTCAAATCCTACTCCCGCACCCAACGTCTTCGCGGCCATAAACGCCGACGCTTAAACGTCAAATTTCACACCCTGCGCCAACGGCAATTCGCGCGAGAAATTAATCGTGTTGGTGGCGCGGCGCATATAGCCTTTCCATGCGTCGGAACCGGACTCTCGCCCGCCACCGGTTTCTTTCTCCCCGCCAAAAGCGCCGCCGATTTCCGCGCCCGACGTTCCGATATTGACGTTCGCAATACCGCAGTCAGAACCTGAAGCGCTGATAAAGCGTTCCGCCTCGCGCATGTCCGTTGTAAAGATCGACGAAGACAGCCCGGCCCCGACCGCATTTTGCATGTCGATCGCTTCGGTCAAATCATCATATTTGAGGACGTATAAGATCGGCGCAAAAGTCTCCTCCAGCACGACGCCTGTGTGCTGCGGCATTTCCACGATGGCCGGCTTCACGTAATACGCGTCCGCGCCACCGGCTTTTACGCGCTCGCCGCCATAAACGACGCCGCCAGCATCACCGGCGCGCTTAAGCGCATTTTCCATCGCGTCATAAGCAGGCTTATCGATCAGCGGGCCTACAAGATTTCCGTCCGCTCTCGGATCGCCAATCGTGACACTGGAATAAGCGGCCTTCAGACTCGCAATGAAGACGTCATAGACAGATCGGTGCACAAATGCGCGCCGCATGGTCGTGCATCGTTGCCCGGCCGTACCCATCGCCGAGAATGCGACACCGCGCACAGCGAGATCCAGATCAGCGGACGGACAAATAATGCACGCATTGTTTCCACCGAGCTCCAGAATCGACCGTGCAAATCGTTTCGCAATCCGTGGACCAACTTCCCGCCCCATCCGTGTCGACCCGGTTGCGGAAACGAGCGGGACCAGCGGATGATCAACCAGCGCGCCGCCGACATCGCGTTCCCCAATAAGGACAGTCAACAGATTTTCCGGCGCATCGCCAAACCGCACGGCGGCGCGTTGAAACGCGGCTTCGCAAGCGAGGGCGGTGAGCGGCGTTTTTTCTGACGGCTTCCAGATTACAGCATTCCCGCACACAAAAGCGAGCGCAGCATTCCACGCCCATACGGCGACCGGGAAATTAAACGCCGAGATCACGCCGACCGCACCCAGCGGGTGCCATGTTTCCATCATCCGGTGTTCTGCGCGCTCGGATGCAATCGTTAATCCGTAGAGTTGTCGCGAAAGACCAACGGCAAAATCACATATGTCGATCATTTCCTGAACTTCGCCTTCGCCTTCGGAAACGATTTTCCCCGCCTCAAGTGTGACCAATTTTCCAAGATCTTCTTTTACGGCGCGAAGTTCCTTGCCGAGAAGCCTGACCAATTCGCCACGCCGCGGCGCAGGAACTGTCCGCCAGGCAAGATACGCGTCATTGGCCTCATCAACCCGGTTATTGGTCGCGTCGACACTGATCGCGGAAACACGCGCGATCACATCGCCGGTAATCGGCGTCGTGACGGCCATATCGCCTGTCGCGATCTCGCTTGCGTCAACACCTAATCGGGCCAAGAGCGCCGTAACGTCATCGGCAATAGTCGTCATGATGTCTCTCCAGATTGAGAAGTATTTTCAGCGTTGTTTAGCGCGTACCACGGACCGCATTGACTGCGTTGTTTAATTCGTCACAGCGCTGGCGTAGGGTTTCAATCTGCGCTTTGGCGTCCGAACCCGTGTTCTGCGCCGCCGCCAGATCAGTCTCCAAACTATGCAGGCCCTCGTCCATCTCAGCAATGGTCTGCTCAACGTCGTCCGCTGCGGCCGCACGCGCATCAAGTTCGGTGATAATTTTCCTTATCTGCGACTGTAATATCAACACTTGCTTATCCAGATCGGAAATGCCGGCTTCGTACGTCGCCGCGGTCGCGCCTTCATCCTTTCCTTTGCTGGCAAGCGCTGCGTGAAGGGACGCGGTTTCATTCGATAGGGTACGGACGCGATGATACGTCCACGAGCCGAGATAAAAGATCATCGAAATCACGGCGAAAAGTACAGCGCCGCCAGTAATGGCGAGACGCCCCTCGCCCGGAGGCTGCACAAGCCCGACGAAAAACATAACGCCAACCACCAAAGCCCCCAGCCCCATCATAAGCCGCCGGCGCCACATGCCTGCCAACGCCCGCTTGAATAGCTGCGCAATACTGAACAAGCGCGGCGCTCGTTGCTGAATTTTTTCAGCAAATTCTGCATAAAACGGCCTCGAATACGCGGCGGAATTTTGACTTGCACCCCACCCGGCAAGGCCGCTTTTCGATTTAACTTTCATCACGTCGCCATTCCGATATTTTCGCAGCGCGGAGAACGTCGCGCGCAATTGATTTAGGCCCGGGTCTTGTTTGAAGGCCAGTAAATTGCCCCAAGCGTCGCCGGGAACTTCCGTATTTTCGTTAAATGGAATGACCCGCCGCCAGTCATGAGGAATGCCGTATCGGATAATCGGGTGCCATTCGCTGATATATACGGTGTAATTTTTTTCCGCCAAATACGCAGCGATATCGCGCCAACTATGTCCCATTGGCTTTGTTTTCGCGTCCTCAAATTCACATTCAATGACATCCGGGTGCATGGCCGCCCATGGCGAGCCCTTGAGCACAGAGAAATCGAATCCCTCAACATCAATTTTCAGGAAATCAACCGTCGCAATACGGTGCTCACGGATAATGTCCGCAATAGTCGTCACGTCAACGCGGCCCGTTTCTTCATGGGTTTCACGAAACGCAGAAAGCCCGCTTATGCCAGTGCTTTCCTGCGACGTAAAAAATGCAACGCCGCGGCTTGCGCTATCACTCACTGCTCTCGGGTCAATTGAAACGGTATCGACGCCGGCAAAACGTTCCTTCAGTTTCGTGCGGTTTTTTGCGTCCGGCTCAAAGCAATGGATGGCCCAGCCAAGTTTGTGGAAATAAGCTGCTGACGTCCCAACATGCGCCCCAACGTCGATCATAACGTGGCCGCGACCACGCCGGTTCGACAATAAGCGCGCAACGACCGCCGTCTCATCGACATGTGCGCCGACGTCCCTTTCTTCTTCGATGAAGTCTCCGTTTTCCCGAGCTGTTTCGCGCGCCGAAGCGGTCAAAACTTCAGACATTTTCTGACGCGCCTTAATGACATTGAAATGCTGAAAAGCAATTTGCTGGCCTTTCTCGCCGATTTCGCGGCGCCGTTCCGGCGCCGCAGCAAGCGTTTTTAGGGCGTTAAAAATCGCGTCGCTCGAATTTTCCGTCACTCGCAATCCGGCGTCATATTTTTCAAGCGCCGAAATCGTCGCTACATCTGAAGGACCAATCGCCAACAAAGGCGCTCCGCTGGCAAGACACTCGGGCAATTTGTTCGCCAGCGAATACTGGATATAGCTCTTCGATCGCTCGTCAAAATTATAAGCAATGACCGAAATGTCAGCGCCCGAAAGCCAGGTGCGATATTCAACGGGCTGAAGGTCGGCAACGATGAAACGGGTGTGCTTCAGATCCTTTAGTTGAGGTTCAGCGATCCGTCGCCACAATTCGCGTGTTTTAATTTCGAATTGAATGCCAACGCCGCCCTCCGCCAGTTGCTCAACGGCTTGCGCAACTTTGACAATCGAATGCAGCGTCATATTCTCCGCAAGCGAGCCTGCGTATCGGACCTTTAAATCATCGTCTTTGTTGGGCACAGCATCAGGCCAGTCGGCGGGGTCAACGCCATTCGCAATGGCTGTGAAATCGTAACCGTATCTGGCCTTGAAAGCTCCGGACATCGCGTCCGAAATAGATAAGCGGGCAACCGACCGGCTCAATAATTTTCGCCAATCGCGCAACAACTTCGTTGCCGCTGCCGGGTCCTCCGCCGAATATGCCGTCGGCCAATCATCCATTATCCAGGTTACCAAAGGCGTTCGCAGTCGATCGATCAACCGCATGGCCGTGTGGTGAAGTTCGGCTGTACGTGGCGCGGGACGGTACAGGACAACTTCCGGATCGAAATCCTGCGCCAGCTTTTCGATAGCGAAAAGTGGTGTGTTCCTCTCGCGCCCGTTCAAATAAACGCCGAGCGCTTCTCCGCTGGTGACGTGAAGCTGCATGATCGCGTCGCGCGGCCAATCCGCGAATAACGTCGCCTTCAATTCGCCGGTCGCCGTCGCATCACCAATTCTGGTCATGTCAATCAGCAACACACGAGGCGCTGGACGATCGATCTGTCCGCTTATTTCCGTCTCAGCCATCATCAAACCCGGTAGCAGTATAGTATCCAACCGACCGCATCATCGCCTCTTTCACTGGCGCTGCGCAAAACCTCACCCACCCAGAACCGCCGGCAACAGCAGCTGCGGCGAACAGAGCATTGTTTACCTAGTGCGATTACGGAATGAAAAAAATACTTAATCTGCGCTGAAATATTACAGCAGCCCGCGCCCGAAGGGTTTTCCGGCGGCGCAGGCTGCGCCATAACCTCTATCGCGTCGTTAAAAGGCGCTGTGAGGGCTGGGTATTGGTTCATGCGCAAAGAACGCATCAGCATCGTCATTCGGGCGTTGAATGAAGAAAAATGGTTTGACCACGCCCTTTCGGCGTGCAAGCGGCAGCGATTCGAATTAGGCGACATTGAATTGATCCTGGTTGATTCAGGCTCCACCGACCGCACGATTGAAATCGCAAAGCAACACGAATGCCGCGTCGTACACATCAAGAAATCCGATTTTACCTTCGGCCGATCACTCAACTATGGCTGTGAAGCGGCGACTGGCGAATATCTCGTTTTCATTTCGGCGCATTGCATCCCCGCAGATAGCGACTGGCTTGCGCGTCTGGTCGCGCCGTTGCGCGACGGTGCGGTAGACTATGTTTACGGCCGTCAGATCGGAAATGAGATATCGCGATTTTCTGAGCGGCAAATATTCGACCAGTATTTTCCAGTGGCTGATATGATCCCCCAGGAGGGATTTTTCATCAACAACGCGAACGCCGCGATCCGTAAAGGCACATGGGCGAAATATAAATTCGATGAGACGGTGACGGGTCTTGAAGATATGGTTTTAGGAAAGGCCATCGTGAACGATGGCGGCAAGGTTGGATACGTCTCTGACGCCATCGTTACCCATATACACGAAGAGACCTTCCGACAGACGCGGCGGCGATATTATCGGGAGGCCCTGACGCTGCGTGAAATCATGCCGCAAGTGCATTTCCGTTTTGGCGATTTCCTGCGGTATTTTTTCGCTGGCGCCTTTCACGATTTTTCGGTCGCCCTCGGCCAACAGCGCTTCTGGACGACGGCGCCTGAAATCATCGCTTTTCGCCTGATGCAATATTGGGGCGCTTATCGCGGCCATAACGAACACAGAACACTGTCGCGCGAAGACAAAGAACGATACTATTACCCCCGCGCCAAACGGCAATCGACAACTGGCAGCGGCGATAAAACTGTAACGTCTGGCGCAACAGGCTCTCCGGCTGAACAAGACGCAAAGAAAGCGCATTGATGATCGGACAATCCAAACGACTAACGGCGCTTCTGCCGATGAAAGCGCACAGCGCGCGGGTGACGTCGAAAAATTTTCGCGCCATCGCCGGCAAACCGCTTTTCCGCTGGATCCTCGACACATTGGCGGAAACGACGGAAATCGACCGGATTGTGATCAATACCGACGCGCGGAGCATACTTGCTGAAAACGGATTGAGTAATGGCGACTATGGCGGCAAGGTTTTAATCCGCGATCGCAAGTCCGAACTTTGCGGCGACTTGGTTTCGATGAACCTCATCCTGGACGACGATATCAGTAATGTGGATTCCGATTATTTCTTTATGACCCATACGACCAATCCGCTCCTCGGCAAGCAGACGATTTCAACAATGATAAAAGATTTTCTTGAAGAAGAGGCGCGAGGGAAAGCCGATTCATTGTTCACGGTAAATAAATACCAGACGCGCTTTTACGCCGAGGATGGCAAGGCGATAAATCACGATCCGAATAATTTGATCCGCACGCAGGATTTGCCACCTTATTTTGAGGAGAACTCTGTTGGGTACCTCTTCACGCCAGCGAGTTTTCGAAAAACCGGTGCGCGTATTGGCGAACGCCCGATGATGTTCGAAACGCCGCCGCTTCAATCGGTCGATATCGATGAACCCGCCGATTGGTATCTGGCCGTATCGCTCCTGATGCGGGTTGCCGCCGGCGACGGCCCGGAAGAGCACGGACCATCATGACGCGTCCGAACATCCTTGTGACTTGCCCGCCAATGCTGGGCCTGATCGACGAATTTGCGAAAGATTTTAGCGATCGCGGCCTGGACTACACGCCAGCCAAGGTCACCCAAGTCCTCTCCGAAGATGAGCTTGTCGCGCTTGTGCCGAGCTACGACGGATGGATTATTGGCGATGATCCGGCGACAGCGCGCGTCATCAAGGCAGCGGTCGGCGGCAAGCTGAAGGCGGCTGTAAAGTGGGGCGTCGGCGTCGATAATGTCGATTTTTCCGCCTTTCGCGAAGCCGGCGTACCGGTCGAAAATACACCGGGCGTTTTTGGCGGCGAAGTCGCTGACGTCGCGCTGAGTTATTTGCTCGGGCTCGCGCGGGAGACCTATTTGATCGATCGCGAGATCAGAACGAATAATGCCTGGCCGAAGCCATCGGGGATTTCCGTTGCCGGTCGCACTGTCGGCCTCGTCGGCTTTGGCGATATCGGATCGCAGACAGCAAAGCGCCTCCTCGCCTGCGGCGCCGAATTGATCGTTTATGATCCAGCCTATGTCCCTGTTGAGGGGGTTCACGTTGAAACCACTGAATGGCCTGAACGTCTGAACGAAGCTGATTTCCTCGTTTTCACCTGCCCGCTAAACGATGCGACGAAGCACATGTTTAATGAAGAAACGGTCGATCGGCTGAAACCGGGCGTGCGCGTCGTCAATGTCGCTCGGGGGCCGGTCATCAAGGAGACAGCGCTGGTCGATGCGCTTGAGCGCGGCGTCGTTCATTCCGCCGCACTCGACGTCTTCGAGGTCGAGCCTTTGGCGCCGGACAACCCGTTGCGCCGTTTCGATCAATGCATTTTCGGCTCCCACAATGGGTCAAATTCGGCGGATGCTGTAAGACGGGTCAGTCGCATCGCTATCGATAAGATTGCAAATTTTCTGGAAGGAACGCCGTGAAACGCAGCGTATTGATTACCGG
>JAJFFU010000120.1 GCA_021776465.1 Parvularculaceae bacterium | reverse complement strand
GGTGGCGTAAAAAAGTCTTGGCAGCGACCTACTCTTCCATACTCTTGTGTATAGTACCATCGGCGAGGAAGGGCTTAACTTCTGAGTTCGGGATGGGATCAGGTGTACCCCCTTCTCTATCTGCCACCAAGAAAAATCATTCACTGAAAAAAGAAAGCGCTTGAAAATAACTTCCACATTCAAGCTACCCATAAGATAACTCAGAAATCTTCCTGAATCATCTTATGGTTTTAAAAAAAAAGTGATCAAGACAATGGACAGATTAGTATTGGTTAGCTACATGCATTACTGCACTTCCACACCCAACCTATCAAACCCGTAGTCTTCGGGTTGTCTCATAGGGATACTTTATCTCAAAGGGGGCTTAGCGTTTAGATGCTTTCAACGCTTATCCTGTCCGAACTTAGCTACCCGGCGATGCTCTTGGCAGAACAACCGGAACACCATTGGTTCGTCCACTTCGGTCCTCTCGTACTAGAAGCAGCTCTTTTCAAGTATCCAACGCCCACAACAGATAGGGACCAAACTGTCTCACGACGTTTTGAACCCAGCTCGCGTACCGCTTTAATTGGCGAACAGCCAAACCCTTGGGACCTTCTACAGCCCCAGGATGCGATGAGCCGACATCGAGGTGCCAAACCGCCACGTCGATTTGAACTCTTAGTGGCGATAAGCCTGTTATCCCCGGAGTACCTTTTATCCGTTAAGCGACAGCAATTCCACATTCTACTGCCGGATCACTAAACCCTACTTTCGTACCTGCTCGACTTGTTGGTCTCGCAGTCAACTTGCCTTATACTTTTACGCTCTACTCATGATTGCCAACCATGATGAGGCAAGCTTTGGACTCCTCCGTTACTTTTTGGGAGGAAACCGCCCCAGTCAAACTGCCCATCTGACAATGTCCGTCCCCCAGATTCATGGGGTAACGTTAGATTTTCAACATGTCAAGACCGGTATTTCAAGGATGATTCCAGATGCCCTGACGAGCATCCTTCATTATCTCCCGGCTATCCTACACATGACATATCAAAAGCCAATATCAGACTACAGTAAAGGTTCACGGGGTCTTTCCGTCTTGTTGCGGGTAAGCGGCATCTTCACCGCTACTACAATTTCACCGAGTCTCTTGTTGAGACAGCGCCCAGATCGTTACGCCATTCGTGCAGGTCGGAACTTACCCGACAAGGAATTTCGCTACCTTAGGACCGTTATAGTTACGGCCGCCATTCACCAGGGCTTAAATTCAAAGCTTCATCTTACGATTAACTAATCCTTTTGACCTTTTGGCATTGGGCAGGCATCACACCATATACTTCTTCTTTATCGAATTTGCATAGTGCTGTGTTTTTGTTAAACAGTCGCCTGGGCCATTTCTCTGCGACCTCAAGATGCTCAAGAAGCTAGTTCTATCACACCTCGAGGCTCCCCTTCTCCCGAAGTTACGGGGATAATTTGCCGAGTTCCTTAACAAGAGTTGTCTCGCGCGCCTGAGAATATTCTTCACACCCACCTGTGTCGGTTTTGGTACGGTCACCATCAACAGCTAGAGGTTATTTCTTGGAAGCCTAGCGCCACACCATCGGTTCCTCCGAAGATTCCCCTTGATCCTTACCTGGTCTCATCTGAGCGGATTTACCTACTCAGCAACCTCATAAGTCTACGGACATATCCAACAGTCCGCGTGCTTAACATACTTCGTCACCCCATCACTATAGTTTTAGGTGGCGCAGGAATATTTAACCTGCTTCCCATCGCCTACGCCTTTCGGCCTCAACTTAGGGTCCGGCTAACCCAGGGAAGACGAGCTTTACCCTGGAATCCTTAGGTTTTCGGCGAGGGAGATTCTCACTCCCTTTATCGTTTACTCATGCCATGCATCCTCACTAGTATCCGCTCCAGCGCTCCTCACGGTACACCTTCATTGCAAATACTACGCTCTCCTACCGCGTGTCTTACGACACACCCGTGATTTCGGCTCTATGTTTAGTCCCGATCATTATCGGCGCAAAGTTTCTCGATTGGTGAGCTGTTACGCACTCTTTAAATGATGGCTGCCTCTAAGCCAACATTCCAACTGTCTTTGAAACTTCACTTCCTTACCCACTTAACATAGAATTTGGGACCTTAATCGACGATCTGGGCTGTTCCCCTCTCGACAATGAAGCTTATCCCCCACTGTCTATCTCCTAGTATATCTTTTAGTATTCGGAGTTTGATTTCCTTTGGTAGGTCGGTTAGACCCCCTCAGGAATTCAGTGCTCTACCCCTAAAAGACTAAAACTAAGGCTAACCCTAAAGTTATTTCGGAGAGAACAAGATATCTCCAAGTTTGATTGGCCTTTCACCCCTATCCACAACTCATCCAAATCTTTTTCAACAGATACTGGTTCGGACCTCCACTAAGTGTTACCTCAGCTTCATCCTGGTCATAGATAGATCACTTGGTTTCGTGTCTACACTAATCGACTAAATCGCGCTTTTCACACTCGCTTTCGCTTCGGCTCCAGGGCGAATGCCCCTTAACCTTGCCGATTAACATAACTCGCTGGCTCATCATGCAAAAGGCACGCCATTAGCCGCATCCCCTAAAAGGGGCATCGGCCTTTGACTGCTTGTAGGCTACTGGTTTCAGGTTCTATTTCACTCCCCTAAAAGGGGTTCTTTTCACCTTTCCATCACTGTACTGGTTCACTATCGGTCATTGACTAGTATTTAGCCTTAGAGGGTGGTCCCCCTAGCTTCAGACCAGGTTTCACGTGTCTGGCCTTACTCAGGAACTAGTCTAGGTGCAAACTTCTTTTCGCATACGGGGCTATCACCCTATATTGCTCCTCTTCCCAAAGGATTCTGCTAAGAAATTTGTGTCCATAACAACTAGCCCTACAACCCCTAGAAACAAGTTCTAGGTTTGGGCTCTTCCCGTTTCGCTCGCCGCTACTTGGGGAATCTCGTTTGATTTACTTTCCTCTGCTTACTTAGATGTCTCAGTTCAGCAGGTATAGCTCTACTAACCTATGTATTCAGTTAGTAGTAATGGGGTATTAATCCCACTGGGTTTTCCCATTCGGAAATCTCCGGCTCATAGCTTCTTTCCAGCTCACCGGAGCTTATCGCAGGTAGGCGCGTCCTTCATCGCCTGTCAATGCCAAGGCATCCACCAATAGCCCTTTTCTACTTGATCACAAAAATTTTAAATTTCGCCTAAATGTTTACGTTTATTCTCAAACGCTTTCTTTTATCAGTGAATCTTTTTAGATAACAAAAACTCGACTCTATAGTCGAATTAAGAAGTGTGCGGTTACCAAGATTTGAACTTGGGACCTCAACATTATCAGTGTTGCGCTCTAACCAGCTGAGCTATAACCGCATTATACTTGGAGGTTAGGAGACTCGAACTCCTCACCTTCTGAATGCAAATCAGACGCTCTACCAGATGAGCTAAACCCCCATAATGGAACTATTT
>JAJFFU010000119.1 GCA_021776465.1 Parvularculaceae bacterium | reverse complement strand
TCAAGCTCATCCGATCCGCCGCCATCCATCATCAATTCGTAACGGCGCTTGTTCAGTTCCGTGCCGTAATATTTGAGCATCGACGATTTGGCGCCGACGCCTTGCCCTGCTTTGCCTTCGTCTTTCATGCGCTCCATGGTCAACAGGAAGGCCCAGCCGTCGATCTCGGCCTGCGCAATCTTGCCGCGCAGGATAGGATCATCGAGTCGGCCGGTTTCGTCGAAACCAATTTTGTCTGCGGCCATGACGCCAATGCTGCGTGCGCCGGCGCCCATTAATCCGCCACCGCCGCCGCCGATCATTTCGCGCTCATGGGTCAGCAAATATTTCGCAACGTCCCAGCCGCGATTCATGTCGCCGACAATAGAGGAAATCTCCGGCGCGAAATCTTTCGGCGTCGTCGCATCATCGAAGAATGTTTCGCAAAAAGGAGAATTGCCCGAAATCAGCTTGATCGGTTTCGTTGAGACGCCCTTCTGATCCATGTCGACGAGAATGAACGAAATGCCATTGTGTTTTGTTGCGGCCGGATCAGTCCGTACAAGAACAAATATCCAGTCGGCTTCATCTGCATAAGACGTCCAGATTTTCTGACCGTTGAGAAGCCAGTGATCTCCCTTGTCCTCGCATTTGCATTGAAGGGAGGCGAGGTCCGATCCGGAATTCGGCTCGGAATAGCCTTGCGCCCAACGAATTTCACCGCGCGCAATCGGCGGCAGGAAATGGGCTTTTTGTTCATGCGTGCCGAATTTTAACAGCGCCGGCCCAAGCATCCAGATGCCGAAACTTTCAAGCGGTGACCGCGCGCCAATGGCGCGCATTTCGCTTTTCAGTATTTTGACTTCCTCTTTCGACAGGCCGCCGCCGCCATAGTCTTTTGGCCATGCGGGAACCGTCCAGCCTTTTTCGGCCATGCGGCCCAGCCAGGTTTTTTGCGCCTCGGATTCAAATTTCCATTTCTTCCCGCCCCAGCAGATGGCGGTCTCGCCGCCACCGCCGCCGTCGCGCATTTCTTTCGGGCAGTTCTCTTCAAGCCAGGCTTTTGTGTCGGCGCGGAACTGGTCAAGGTCGCTCATGGTCTCTCCTATCGGTCTTCCGGCGCGATGGCTTTAACGCCTTGCGCGAAGCTTGCGATGTCGTCGCGTGAATATTTTGCATGAATGCGTTTCGTTGACGCCGGGTGATGGTTCAGGCCGACGCCCGGCCGACGCGACTGTTTCGGACGGATGGGGCGTTTTTCAAATCCGCCGCCGCAATTGGGGCAAACATTTTCAAGCGTCTCCGCCACGCAATCGGCGCAAAACGTACACTCATAAGTGCAGATGCGCGCATCGGGCGAATCCGGCGGCAGATCCCGGTCGCAACATTCACAATTCGGCCTGAGATCCAACATCGCCCGTTCCGTTTACTCACGTTTCTTCATTGAGCGCGCAGCCGCCTTGCGCAAGCATTTCATGCAGTCGTCAGATTTCCAACGTCGGCGGGTGTTGCTGCGCCACTTTCTTGATCATCAGCTTGTCGAATTTCTCTGTACCGAGACGCGGCAGCGGTGCGGGCGACACCCAAATCCGCTCCGGCACTTTAAACCCCGCGATGCGCTCGCCCATGAAAGCGCGCAGGTCAGCAGCATCAAGCGCAGCGCCCTTTTTCAGGTAATAAACAAGGCCGACCACTTCGCCGAGGCGTTCATCGGGCACGGAAAACGCCGCCGCCTCTGCGACGCTCTCATGCTCATACGCCGCCGCCTCGACCTCAAGGCACGAGATATTTTCGCCGCCGCGAATGATGATGTCTTTGATGCGGTCGACAATATAGAGGAAATCTTCCTCATCCATGTAGCCAAGATCGCCCGTCCGGAACCAGCCGTCTTCGGTGACGGCCTTGGCGGTTTCGTCGGGCAAATTCCAATAGCCTTCAAAATTCGCCGGCGAGCGAATCCAGATTTCACCGACCTCGTTGCTTGGCTGATCGGCGCCGTCTTTGACAATCTTGATGTCCGTAAGCGGGGGCGCCGGCCGGCCCGTAGATCCAGGCCGGTCTTGGTAAAAATTCTGCGATATGACGCAAGCCAGCGCATTTGTTTCCGATAATCCGTAACCGGATGAAGGCGAAGCCTGATAAAACGCCTTGCCCAGTTTTTCAACCTGATCGGGTGGGCGTTTGGCGCCGCCGGACCCGACATCGACCAGCGTTTTGAGGCCGTCATTGCCGGCCGCGCGCATCAACTCGAAGGACTGGCTCGGCACGCCGACAAAATTGGTGAGTGCTTCTTTCTTGATAATTTCCGCCGCCTCTTCAGCGTTCCAGCGATGCATGATCACGACGCGCCGGCCGAGCAGAAACGAAAACATGAATATCGAATGGCTGCCGGTAACATGGAACAGCGGGACCGCCAGCAAGATGCCGGGATCATCGCCGGCGAGGCTGCATCCGCGCACATCTTCGATGATAGTGAGAATAAAAAACCACGAATAGAGCGCCGACAAGGCGCCGCGATGGGTCAGGACAACGCCTTTCGGATTTCCCGTCGATCCGGATGTGTAGACAATACAATAGCGATCATCCGGGTCGATACTCAATTTTGGCTGTTTCGCGTCGCCTGCCGCGACAAGACTTTCCAGACGGTCATCAGCGCCCTCGCCATCATCACGCGCCAATATGAGCGTGAGGCCCAGTTCATCCTTATACGGCTTGATGTATTCTAGGCGCCGCCCGTCAACGATGACAATTTTGGCGCCGGAATCTTCAAGTCCGAACTTCAACTCATCGCCCTTCCACCAGGCGTTGAGCGGAACGACGACGGCCCCGAGCGAGATCAAGCCGACATAAGCAACACACCATTCCGGGTAATTGCGCATGGCGATCGCCACATGATCGCCCTGCTTGACGCCGTGGCGCGTCGCCATGGCATTCGCAAATTTCAAGGAACGCTCATGCAGCTCGCCGAAGGTCAGGTGTTCGCCTTCATAAATGAGAAATGTCTTATCGCCCTGCGCGGCGCTGGTCTCGGCGAAAAACTGGGCCAGATCATTGGGAATATTGCTGAACACCCGGTGGGCCTGACCGCGAATTTTCGCCTCGCCGATGGTGAAAAGGTCGTTTTCAACGATTGCCTTCATGGCTGCGGCAAGTAGCGCCGGAAGGGTTAGGTCAGCCGGCTTGAGCGCCGCATTATCGTTCATTCGTTCTTCCCTGATTTTGTTTTTTTCACCTTTCTAGCCGACGACGCCGTTCGGCGGAACAGCGGCCCGCAGCCTTTTTCCGGGTTGCCTTCGGGCGCGCCGCCCCTATGGTGCGCCGCAAATCACCAATATTGCGAAACGATTATTCCATGGCTCAGTATTCCGCCCTCATCGCCGTTATGATGGAAGCCGCCCACAAAGCGGCGCGCGGCCTCGCGCGCGACTTTGGCGAAGCGCAGGCGCTGCAGGT
>JAJFFU010000118.1 GCA_021776465.1 Parvularculaceae bacterium | reverse complement strand
TCGCCGAGCCGGCCGGCAAAGGCCGATGTCTCTTTGCGGTTGAAATCGCCTTCAAGGCCATGGCCGACCGCTTCATGCAGGAGAACGCCGGTCCAGCCAGGGCCAAGCACGACTTCCATTTCGCCGGCCGGCGCCGGTTCTGCCTGCAAATTAACAAGGGCCTGACGCAGGGCTTCATCGACCTGGGTTTGCCAGGCGTCCGGCGTGATGAACGCGGCATATCCTTCGCGCCCGCCGACGCCGTAGCTGCCGGTTTCCTGCCGGTCGCCTTCGCCTGCGGTTACAGAAACATTCAAGCGAACAAGCGGACGGAAATCACGGATGATCTCGCCGCCGGGCCGCATAATCTCAACCGCCGACCATTCGCCGGTCAGCGAGCACGACACCTGACGCACACGCGGGTCTTTGCCGCGCGCATAGTCGTTGATGCCTTCCAGTAATTTCGTTTTGGCGGCGAACGGAATTCCATCGAGTGGATTGTCATCGGGGTAAAGTCGCGCATTGGTGCGCGCCGGTCCGTCGGAAATCTTGCCGCTGTCGCCGGTCTTGATCGCCTGCACCGCTGCGCCGGCCCGTTTCAGCGCCGCTTCGGAGAGGTCAGAGGCATGGGCGTATCCGGTGGATTCGCCGAGCACGGCGCGCAGGCCGAACCCCTGATCGACATTGAAGCTCGCCGTTTTCAGCCGGTTGTCATCAAAGACAAAGGCTTCGGACTGCGCATATTCAAGGTATAGCTCGCCATCGTCAGCGCCATTCAAGGCGTCATCGACAAGGCGTTGCGTGCGGGCGCGATCAAGGTCGGTGCGGCTGAAAAAGTAGGAATTTGTCATGCTGTGAGACTTAGAGGGCGTGATCGCCCCCTGCAATGGCCCTCGCTCGCAGCAAGCACCGCAAAATGTCGCCGTCGCGTGTTCTTTCGCTGCTGCGACCATTTTTCATGATATGGCCGATAGCGACGCTGCTACGACCAGCCTATAAGCGGGCAGATTCCGGGCGCGCCCAAGCGCCGTCGGCCTCCTTCAGCGCCGACGGTTTTCAGCGTCAGATGAAAAGCCCATGGGGTGAAAGAATGAAAAGACTGATCGCAGCGATCGCAGGTTCCGGCGCATTCATGGCTGGCGCGACGGCGTTAGCGGAACGCACGCCTGGCGGCATTTCGATGCTGCCGGCCAATTCGGCGCTCGCCGAACAGGTGCACTTTTTCCACAACTGGATTTTGATGCCGCTCATTACGTTTATCAGCGTGTTTGTGCTGGCGCTGCTGTTGTGGATCGCCTTCCGGTATAATTCCAAGGCCAATCCTGTGCCGCGCAAGTTCAGCCACAATACGCTGATCGAGATCGTCTGGACCGGCGTGCCAATCCTGATCCTCCTGTTTATCGCATTGCCGTCTTTTGATTTGCTTTACAAAGAAGATGTGGTTCCGGACGGCAAGCAGGAAACCTATCGCGGCGACGGACAAACAGGCGACTTCGTTTTCGCTAATGATTTTGCCCAAGGGCGCGCGGTGATCCGGCCGAGGCATCTTGAGGTTCTTGTCGACGACGGGTCCGGCGCACGGAAACTGAAACACCGCGACGACTATCGGTTGAGCGGTCTCGGCGACCCGGAAGTGGTTGTCGAATTTGAAACGCCGCCGGCGCCGGGAACAAGCATTGTCGTGCGCGGCGGTCGCTCCGGTATCAGTGTCAAAGATTGTGCGCTCACAGCGCGATATTTTGACACTTGCGAGAAACATATTGCGCTGGCGCCAACGATGACGATCAAGGCGGTCGGATATCAGTGGAACTGGCAGTATTCCTATCCGGATTTCGGCGATTTTGATTTCCTTTCAAATCTTCTCCCAAGGGATCAAACGACGGCCGACAAATATCTTCTTGAAGTCGATAACCGCCTCGTAGTTCCGGTCGGTGAGACGATCCGCATCATCACGACCGCAAACGATGTCATTCATTCCTGGGCGATGCCGGCTTTCGCCGTGAAAATCGACGCGGTGCCCGGTCGCCTGAACGAGACATGGTTCGAAGCGGACCGCGAGGGCGTTTATTACGGACAATGCTCGGAAATCTGCGGCATCAAACACGCCTATATGCCGATCGCCGTCGAGGTCGTTTCGCGGCCGGTATTCGAAGCGTGGATCGATGGTCAGCGCGCGCTGGCGGGCATGGATCCGATGTTTGACGATGACGTAAAACTAGCAAGCGCCAAAACCGGCGATAACGGAAATTAAGGGGCGCAAAATGGCAGACGCACACGCCGCACATGGCGACCACGCCGATCACAAGCCATCGTTCTTTGTACGCTGGTTTTTCTCAACCAACCACAAAGACATCGGCACGCTTTACCTGATCTTTGCGATTATCGCCGGTATATTCGGCGGCGCAATGTCTGGCCTGATGCGCTGGGAACTTGCAGAGCCCGGCGTCACGATCCTGACGCAGTGGAGCGGCGGCGATCTTGAGGCTGCGGCGAACTTCTACAATGTACTGACGACCTATCACGGTCTGATCATGATCTTCTTCATGGTCATGCCGGCGATGATCGGCGGTTTCGGCAACTGGTTCGTGCCGATCATGATTGGCGCGCCGGACATGGCGTTCCCGCGCATGAACAACATTTCCTTCTGGCTCTATGGCGCGTCGGGTATCTTGATCACGCTGTCGCTGTTCGCGCCGGGCTATGGATCGAATATCGGCTTTGGCGGCGGCTGGGTGCTCTATCCGCCGTTGTCGGCGAACACCGGCAGTCCGGGACCGGCGATGGATTTGCTGATCTTGTCGCTGCACCTTGCCGGCGCCTCATCAATCCTTGGGGCCATCAATTTCATCACGACGATTTTCAATATGCGTGCGCCGGGTATGACGCTGCACAAGATGCCGCTTTTTGCCTGGTCTGTGCTGGTCACCGCATTCCTGCTGGTGTTGTCGTTGCCTGTTCTTGCCGGCGCGATCACCATGCTTTTGACGGATCGAAATTTCGGAACGTCGTTTTTTGATGCCGCCGGCGGCGGTGATCCGATCTTGTTCCAGCATCTTTTCTGGTTCTTCGGTCACCCGGAAGTTTACATTCTGATCCTTCCCGGTTTCGGCATTATCAGTCACATCGTTTCGACATTCTCGAAAAAGCCGATCTTTGGTTATCTCGGCATGGCCTACGCCATGGTTGCGATCGGTTTTGTCGGTTTCATCGTCTGGGCGCACCACATGTACACGGTGGGCCTCAGCGTAAACATGAAGGCGTATTTCGTTGCCGCGACCATGGTCATTGCGGTGCCGACGGGGATTAAAATCTTTTCCTGGATCGCCACCATGTGGGGCGGCTCGATTGAATACAAAACGCCGATGCTCTGGGCGATCGGCTTTATCTTCCTGTTTACGGTGGGCGGCGTTACCGGCGTTGTTCTCGCGAATGCTGGCGTCGATCATTATATGCACGACACTTACTACGTCGTTGCGCACTTCCATTATGTGTTGTCGCTTGGCGCGGTCTTCGCGATCTTTGCGGGCTGGTATTACTGGTTCGGCAAAATGACCGGCAAGATGTATCGCGAATGGCTCGGCGCGTTGCATTTCTGGGTGATGTTTATCGGCGTCAATTTGATCTTCTTCCCGCAGCATTTTCTCGGCCTGCAAGGCATGCCGCGGCGCTATATCGATTACCCCGAAGCCTTTGCGTATTGGCATGGCTGGTCGTCGATCGGATACGTCATTACGATCGCCGGGATGTTCGTCTTCCTCATCACGATGATCGACGCCTTCTTCTTTTATCGGCGCAAGGCGGAGGCCAATTATTGGGGCGAGGGCGCAACGACGCTGGAGTGGACATTGCCATCACCGCCGCCGTTCCACCAGTTCAATGAGCTGCCGCGCTTTGACAAGGGCGACGCGAGGGCGTTCTAAGCCCTTCAAAATGCAGAAGAAATTAAACCCGCCGGTTCGCCGGCGGGTTTTTTGCGTTGCAGCGTGGCGCCGTCACAAAAATACGTTAATTTCCGCCCAGATTTTGTTAACCAATTTGGAAGGGGACTGGGTATGGAAGGTATGATTGGCGAAATTCGGGCCGTTGCGGAGGGTATTTTTCTCGGCGGCGACTGGGTGTTTTTAGGGATGGTGATTGTCGCCGCGCTGGTCGGTGTGTTTGCCATGCGCAACGTCGGGCAGATCGTTTGCGTCAGTGTGCTGGCGATGGCGGTGCTTGGTATTTTGTGGCTCGTTTATGGCGGGGCCAGAAGCGACGCACCGACAAGTCCGGGCGCCTATATTTCACAACTGGATGCAGGCTGGGCCTCGCTCGGCGCCATGTCGGGCGCGACGATCATTATATACCTGCTGGTGTTTGCAGCAACGATTGCCGTTCTGTTCATCGGCAAATCGCTTTTTTTCCGCGGGTAAAACCGTAGTTGCACTAAAAGCGCCGGCATTCATGTGATGCCGGCGTAATTTCTTGTTGATCGTCGCGTGAAGAATGCGCGCACAAACTTGGGGTCTGGGGAATGCTTGAAACGATACTCAACGATGTCTTGGCAATATTACGGGCGACTTTTCTGAGTGGCGACTGGATCGCTTTGGCGATTGCCTTTGGCTCTGTCGGCGTTGCGGCGTTGATGATGCGCCGCGGCACGCAAATTGGTTCGATGACACTGATGGCGCTGGCGTTGTTTGCAATCGGCGGATATCTTCGCGGCGTGCTCGCCTCGCCAGCAGTTGAAGGTGCGGCTGTTTCGGGAAGCCGGCTCGCCGGTCAGTTGCAGGCGAGCTGGGGCGTCTTCATGAACATGACGGCGGCGGCGTTACTTTCGTATTTCCTCGCTTTCATGGTCCTGATCTTTGTGATTTTCGGCGCGAAGTCGGTTTTCGCCCGAAGATAACGCCCGGCTCATTTTTCTGCGACGTCCGGCCTTTCTGCACGGTATTGCGACGGCGGGCCGCGCCGCTTTCGCTGGCGGTCCTATTCTCATTCGCCAGCGCATGGGGCATAAGCCGTCCATGAGCGAGGCAAGCGCCAATTCACAAGCGAGTAATATCGCCAGCCCGGGGGATTATTTTAATCTCCTGAAGCCGCGCGTCATGTCGCTCGTTATCTTCACGGCCTTTGTCGGCATGATCGCCGCGCCGGGGAACATTCATCCGGCTCTCGCTGCAATCTCCCTGTTCGCCATCGCTGTCGGCGCCGGCGCTTCCGGCGCCCTCAACATGTGGTGGGACGCTGACATTGACGCGATCATGACGCGGACGGCGCAGCGCCCGGTCCCGACGGGCCGTGTGCCGCGCGCAGAAGCCGCGGCGTTTGGCTGGTTTCTTTCCGGGCTCGCCGTTGCGCTGCTTGCGCTTGCATCAAACTATGTCGCCGCAGGATTGCTCGCCTTCACGATCTTTTTTTACGTCGTCATCTATTCAATGTGGCTGAAGCGGGCGACGCCGCAAAATATTGTCATTGGCGGCGCCGCCGGCGCCTTGCCGCCGGTTGTCGGCTGGGCTGCTGTTTCCGGTTCTGCGCCGCTCGAGGCATGGGTGTTGTTCGCGATTATTTTTTTATGGACGCCGCCGCATTTCTGGGCCTTGGCGCTTTTCAAGCAGGGCGATTATGAACGCGCCGGCGTGCCGATGATGCCGGTCGTAAAAGGCGCCGCGTCAACGCGACGGCAAATCTTCGCCTATTCAATTTTACTGGCGGTCGCCGGCGTTTTGCCGACGGTCATTGGAATGACCGGATATCTTTATCTTGCCGCCGCTGCCGCCCTTGGCGCGTATTTTATTTATGCCGCATGGAAAGTGTTGCGCGCCGCCGATGATGACCAGCGCCCGGCCGTGCATTTGTTTAAATTCTCAATCCTGTATCTCTTTGCGCTTTTTGCCGTCATTCCCATTGAGCGCTGGACGGGGCTTCATGGCTGACGAACAACCAGAAGAGATTGATCCGATCAAACAGCGCGACCGGCGCAACCTTGCGATTGCGCTGGGCCTCGGCGTGTTCATTGTGCTCGTTTTTGCCGTGACCATCCTGAAAATTGGCGGCTCGGTCGTGGAACGGTCGTTTTAGCCGTGGCGACGGACAACCGCGCCAACAAAAAAACGGCGATGATCGTCGCCAGCGTTGTCGTTGGCATGATTGCGTTGTCGTTTGCGTCGGTGCCCGCTTATCGCGCTTTTTGTCAGGTCACCGGTTGGGGCGGGTATACGCAGCGCGCAGACAAATCCGCCGATCGAACCCTGGCGCGCGAGGTCACGATCCGTTTCGACGGCACGGTCGCACAGGGTCTCGCCTGGCGGTTCAAGCCGGAGCAACTCGCCCAGACCCTGCATATCGGCGAAACCGGTCTTGCGTTTTATGAGGCGGAGAACCTTTCGAAACGGCCGGTGACCGGCCGGGCAACCTACAATGTGTCGCCAGCCAAGGCCGGGATCTATTTCAAGAAGATTGAGTGTTTCTGCTTTACCGAGCAGACCCTCAGCCCCGGCGAGAAAGTATCGATGCCGGTCACCTATTTCATCGATCCGGCCCTCGCTGACGATCCGAATATGGCCGAAGTCCAGACGATCACCCTTTCCTACACGTTTTTTGCCTGGGACGATGAGCCGGCCGCAGCGGGCGCTGTCGGCGGGTCTGAGTAGCAGGGCTTTTGTCCTGCGGGGCCCCGGCTTTGTCCTGAGGCCCCCGATCTTTGTCCTGCGGCCCTATGGCGCGGCGCCGGAAGGCCCCGGCGCTTGGATTTTTGTCGGCGAGCGCAGTATAGAATTTGGCTAAATTCGACGATTTACCAAAGAAGGGTACGCCCATGTCCGGCGCAGACGTCAAACACGAATATCATCTGGTAAATCCGAGCGCCTGGCCATTGGTCGGCTCGATTGCAGCGGTGACCATGATGATCGGCGCGGTTATCTGGATGAAGTCAGGCGCAAACGAAGCGGGGCTCACATTCGGTCCGGCGGCGGCGCCGTTCATCGAGTTGCGCGGCCCGACGTTTTTCCTCATCGGCTTTACGGGCATTCTCATCACATTCGTCGGATGGTGGCGCGACGTCATCAAGGAAAGCCTCACCGGCGAAAACACTTCGACCGTCGTCCGGCTTGGCCTTCGTTACGGCATGGTGCTCTTCATCGCGTCGGAAGTGATGTTTTTCGCTGCATGGTTCTGGGCGTTTTTTGGCGCGGCGCTGTTTCCCGGCGCTGGCGATCCGGTGCTTCTTGCCGATGGATCGCAAATGTTAAACCCGGCAGGCGAACTCGCTTTCGTTGGCAATGATGCGCGCGGGCACGCCACTGGCGGTGTCTGGCCGCCTGTCGGCGTTGAGCCGCTCAATCCGTGGACCCTGCCGCTGATCAACACGCTGGTGCTTTTATTGTCCGGCACGACCGTGACATGGGCGCACCACGCTGTTCTGCATAACGACCAGAAGGGCCTTGTGCAGGGATTGATCCTGACGATCATCCTCGGTCTGTTTTTTACAAGCCTTCAGGCGGCGGAATATTACGAAGCGCTGTCGCTTGGCATGTTCAAGTTTTCCGGCGGCGGCATTTATGGCGCATCGTTCTTCATGGCGACGGGCTTCCACGGCATGCATGTGGTCATCGGCACGATCTTCTTGATCGTCTGTCTGTTCCGTGCCCTGGCCGGGCACTTTACGCCGGAGCGCCATTTCGGGTTCGAAGCAGCCGCTTGGTACTGGCACTTTGTTGACGTAGTCTGGCTGTTCCTGTTTGCCTTTATCTACGTGCTCGGCAATCAGGGTATGCTGTCGTAAAGACGTAACGCAAAGGGGGCCTTAATGCGCTCTCTGTCCTACAGACCCGCCATCATCGCCGGCGCCGCGCTTGCGCTCGCCGGGTGCCTTGTTTCGGAAGAGCCGATCCTGGACGCCAAAACCGGTAAAGCCACGCCGATCGCGCCGGGCGATTATGTGATGTGTCCGGTAAGTGATGAGGCGGCCGCAGATGACTGTGAAAACTTTGCAGTAACTGTGGACGATACCGGCCTTTATCGTTTTGAGCACAGCGAGGACGCTGATGATGCGGCGACCATGCGGTTCCGGCGCGTTGCTCGCCAGAGCTACGCCGTGCAGGCCGATGACGAAGACGGATACACGTATTATTTTGGTAGCGGCGACAGCGATGGTTTTTCGCTGACCATGATGTTGTGCTCGTCCCTGTCGCAAAAAACACGCGACCGTCTTCTCGTGCGCGGCGATCTTCAAACGGAAGGCGATGACGATATCAAAATATGCGAAGTCAAAACCCTCAAAGGGCTGACAGCGGCGGCGCGTGACTATCATCACGGTCGCGCTTCAACTTCCGACGAAGATATCGTGTTTGCGTTTTCGCCGGCGCCGCGCCCGTGACCTATTACCCACCTGTTTCGCCTTATGCTGCGGGGCTTGGCGGTAAGTGCCCACGTTGCGGGCAAGGACCATTGTTTGACGGTTATCTCGGCCTTCTCAAAACTTGCGATCGTTGCGGTCTCGACTACGCAAAAGCAGACGCTGGCGACGGTCCCGCCGTATTCGTTATTTTTATCGTCGGTTTCATCTCAGTCGGGGCGGCGTTTATTTTGAAGTTCGCCTGGTATGCGCCGCTATGGCTGGCGTTTGGGATCAGCGCCGGGCTGGCCATCGGGCTGACACTGGCGTTATTGCGGCCGTTAAAGGCGACCTTGATCGCGTTGCAATATGCGAACAAGGCGGCCGAAGGCCGGCTCGACGATTGATGCTTGCAGGATTTCGTTTTCATTTCCGTCCTGTGCTGACGATTTTCGTTGTCATGGCGCTTGGCGTTCTGCTCGCATTGGGAAACTGGCAACTTCTTCGTCTTGAGTGGAAACGTGAACTTCTCACAAAGGTCGAAGCGCGCGTTATCGCCGAGCCGCTTCCTATCGATGACGTATTGAAACGCGTCGCGGCTGGTGAAGACATGGAGTATACGCCGGTGCGTCTCAATGGCGTTTATGCTGCGCAAGGCGATGCGAAAGTGTTCAGCACATTTGACGGTGCTCCCGGTTTTTTTCTTTTTTCGCCGTTGCTGCGCGTTGAGGCGGAGCAGGCGTTTGACCCGGTCGTTTATGTTAATCGCGGCTTCGTTCCTCAAAGCGTCGAAATAGCAACGACCGGTTCGGGTGATCCACGGCGCGCTTTGCCTGTCGCTGGTCTTTTTCGCGAAGCCGAAGTGTTGGCGCCGCCTTCATCATGGTTTCGGTCAACGCAAAAAAGCGGCGACGGTTATTGGTTCGTGCGAGATCCGGTCCGCTTCGCCGCGTCGGAAAAAATTCCTGCCGGCGCTTACTACATTGACAGTTTCGCCGTTGCCGACGCCGAATGGCCGAAGGGCGGAACAACGCGCCTCAATTTTCGCAACAGTCATCTTGAATACGCGCTGACATGGTTTGGTCTTGCCGGCGCGCTGTTTGCCGTGTGGGTCGCGATGTCCGTAAAGTGGTCGCGCGCCACAAACGATTAGCCGCCTCAAAAACTCAGCGCTCGGTCAGCTTGAATTCGATGCGCCGGTTCTGGGCCAGCGCGGCGGCGGAATAACCGGAGACCACCGGGAAATCGGACCCCAGTCCGCTCGCCACCAGCCTGTTTGACGGGACGCCGCGACTTTCCAGATAGCGCGTAACGGACAAGGCCCGCGCTGATGACAAGCCTTTATTGTCTACAAATTGCGCTGCGCAACCCGGCCCCAACGGCGTCGAGTCTGCATGGCCGTCAACGCGCACCACCCAGTTCTGGATCGCTTGCGTATTTTCATCATCTTCGCGGCCGGCGATCTGGGCGCCGATGCGGCTGTCGATATCAAGAACAACCAGCGCGACTTTGTCGAGCGCTGTTCGCCCGGCGAGAGAAACGGCCGCGTCGCAAGAGCCGAACAGCGCATCGCCGCCGATAGAGAAGCGATCGCCGCGAATGTCGATCCCTTGCAGGTCTTTCAACGCTTCGCGCATTTCTTCAAAGAACCGCGAGCGCACTTCCTGTAGTTCCTGCACCTTGCGGGCGAGGGCGGCGTTGAGGCGTTGCGACAGGTTTTCGATTTGCGCCTGTTGCTCGATGTCTTTTGCCTCGGCGGCGTCCAGCGCTTCTTGTATGGAGGCCAGTTGCCGGCGCAGCGCAGCGATCTGCGCGTTCAGCGTCGCAATCTCGCTTTTCTGTTCGTCGCTTAACGCTTTTTCCGCATCGAGTTCTTCGGCGGAGGCCGCAACCGCCGCCTGGCTTGTGGCGAGCGCTGCGGCAAGTGCGGTGAGCTCGGTGTTCTTTTCATCGATGGTCGTTTCAAGCGCCAGGATCTGCGCGTTAAGCGTGTCGTTTTCCTGTGTCGCGAGGCCGAGCTGATCGTTCAGGGAATTGATCTGCGCGATCAGGCGCGTGAGCTCTGAATCCGCGTCGGCGAGTTCCTGTTTGACGGTGTTCAGCCGGTCGCCAAGGTAGAATTGCGCGACGACAAAAATCGACAGGACGAACATCAACACCAAAAGCAGCGTCGACAAACCGTCGACGAAGCCCGGCCAGATATTGGCCTCGCTTCTGGTGCGCCGACGCGCCATGGATTACTCCCCGCCGCCGACGCGAACGAGCGTGCGGTTCAGCGCCCGGATCTCGTCTTTGAGTTCCGATGTCTGCCCGGCGCTCGCTTTGATTTGCGTTTCGGTATTGGCCGACAGCGCCGTCTCCAAGCTGGAGATCGCTTCGGCAAGTTCGGCAAAGTTTGCGCCGGCATATGATTTCGCGCCGTCGCCGTTGGGCGTGCGAATGGTTTCGGTTTGCCCGGCGAGCCAGTCTTCAAGGTCGGTGTAAAAGCGGTTCTGCGCCTGTCCGGCCTGAAGGTCGAGGAAGCCGACAACAAGGCTGCCGCCGAGACCAAAGAGCGATGATGAAAACGCCGTGCCCATGCCGGACAGCGGTTCTTTCAAATTCTGGATCAATTGCGCGACCGCGTCTTCCGCGTTGCCGCCGGTTGTCGCGAGGCCATTGATCGTTGCGGCCACGGCGTTGATGGTCTCCAGCAATCCCCAGAACGTGCCGAGCAGGCCGAGGAAGACCAGCAGGTTCATGATGTAACGGCCAAGCTCGCGGCCTTCATCCATCCGTGTGCCAACGGAGTCGAGCATGGAGCGGGTCGATTCGGGCGAAAACTTTTCGCGAAAGTTCGTGTCAGCAAGAAGCTGCGACAGGGCGCTGATCAGGGCCGGCGGATTGCGCATGCGCCGGGTCGTCGGGTCGACGCCATCGCGAAAACCCTCGATCCACTTAACGCCGCGGCTCACCGTTTCCGTCAGATTGAAATGATAGACGACGCCGAGAAAGAGGACGAACAGGATGAGGCCGTTAAGGCCCGGATTGGCGGTAAAGGCATCGACAAGCAGGCTCGTCGGCTGCGGGCTCAATGGCGACAGATAGAATATGACCGCCGCGACCAGCAGCAGAAAAATCAGCATATTCATGACGTATCGGCCGGGCCGTGCAAACCGAACCGTTCTTTCCCGTGAAAGCGCCATTCAGAACCCCTTTAACCCTATTGCGCCGCTGACCGCGGCGTTGCCCCTCTTTCGCAACCTTAATGCAAAACCCGGCCCGCTGGCCATGTCCTTTATACAATCTGTTGCGCTGGCGGCCATTGCGGGAATTTCCGCCGAGGCCACAGAGGCGGTGTAGCGCCGGAATATTACAGGCAAATGTGGATCGGATCTC
>JAJFFU010000117.1 GCA_021776465.1 Parvularculaceae bacterium | reverse complement strand
ATCATCAATGCGCCGCAGGAAGACGTCTATGCGCTGATCAGCGACTTCGAAGAATGGGACGCCTGGTCTCCATGGGCGAAAATTGATCCGGATGCGGAGATGTCAATCAGCGGCGAGGGCATCGGCCAGCGCATGAGTTGGAAAAGCGACGACCCAAATGTCGGCACGGGGTCGCAGGAAATTACCGCCATGGATCCGCCGAACAGCCTGACGACCCATATGGAATTTGAAGGCATGGGTGTTGCTGACGCGGCCTTCACCCTGGCGCCGGCCGGCGACGGCGCCACCAGGGTCGTTTGGTCATTTCAATCCAACATGCGTGAAGGCATGCCCATCTATATGCAACCTATGAGCACCTATATGGGCTTCATGATGGATGGCATGCTCGGGCCGCAATATGAAGACGGCTTGGCGAATTTGAAGAAGATCGCAGAATAAAAAAAGACCACTACATCAGAATGCAAAACGGCCCCTGAGCGGGGCCGTTTTTCGTTGCTCATTCTGTCTTGCGCGCAACGCGTTATGCAACAAAACTAACGCAGCGACGACAGCTCGACGGCATGCTCGAGGATTTCAGCGCCGTCCGCGCCCCGGATCGAGACATCAACGACGCCCGCCTCCCAGTCGATTTCCAATAATCCGTAATTTGCGTCGATAATCATGTCGGTCAGCCGATGGGGGCCCGGCTCTTGTTCAAACGGCTGACCCTCAGGCAAAAATCCTCGCAGCGGCAGGTTCAGCGATGATGAGGTCGCCTCGAAGATCGGATAGTTGGCAACGTCGTCTCGTTGATAAAGGGCGGCAGAATGCCGGTCGCCGGAAAGGACGATAACACCCTCGGCGCCGGACGCGTCGATCGTATCGTATAGACGCTCGCGCTCGGCGGGCAGCATTTTCCAGGCTTCCCAGCCATGGCCGTCCGAAATGACCTGTACTGACGACACAAGCAGACGCAGATCGGCGGGCTTTGTGAGTTCCGCTGCAAGCCACGCCCATTGCGCCTCGCCCAGCATGGTTTTCGTCGGGTCCGGATCGGGGAGATATCGCTCCTTGCCCTTGGCGCCGTACTCGTCAGTCGGCATCAGGGGCGATCTGAAAAACCGCGTATCCAGCATGATGATTTGTACGCGGCGACCTTCCTCAGCGCCGACGATCCACGACCCGTATACGCCCGGCCGCGTCGCGCGTTCATCTTTGACGTCCCAGACATATTCATAGAGCGCTTCTGAATTTTCCTTGTACTGATATTCACCGCCCGCATCGTTCATGCCGTAATCATGATCGTCCCACGTCGTCAGCATGGGCGCGGCGGCGCGCACCCGCGAAAAGGGCTCGGACTGGGCAAGACGCATATAGGCCGCTTTAAGCTCCGGCAGGCTCGGATCGTTCGATCGCACGTCCCCGTAAACATTGTCGCCGAAGTAAAGCGTCAGCTCCGCATTTTCCGCGGCGATGACGTCCCAGATCGACTGGTCTTCATTTTGTTGCGCACAGGACGCAAAGATAATCCGCGAAAGCGTCTTTGATGTGTCGAGCTGCCCGGACGGCATGGGCACAGCGCGAATAACTCCGTCCGGCGCTTCAGCGGACTGACGCCATGGCTCATGGGGCGTGATGGTGACTGCTTGACTGTCTTCCGTCGCGCAGGACGCAAGAGACAGCGCGGAGATGGCGGCGAAAAAACATCGTTTCATTGTATTCCCCATTGCTTGGCAGGCCGATTGATACTGTCGGCGCATGACAGCACCGTCACAAGCCCCCGATTATAGCCCCTGGCTATCGCCCCTGACTATCGAAAGTCGCCTTCCATTTCCGACGCCATGTAAACAAACGCCGCCCATGCGGCGACATTCTGACGTAATTTTTCCGGGTCGACCTTGTCGAGCGTATCGTCAGGCGTGTGATGGAGATCGAAATAGTCCCAGCCGGACTGATAAAGCGTCACCGCCGGCACGCCGGCGCGCATGATCGGACCGATATCGGCGCCGCCAAAGGCCTGGTTCGTCCCCGGTGTAATGGCGAGACGGCGCAGCGCGTTCGCCATGGGCTTTGCTTTCGGCTGCGAGGCCTCACCAAAGCGCGTATCGAACCGCCAGATTTCACCGGCGCCAAAATCGGATTCCGCCGCGACAATGTGTTTGTCCAATTTATCTTTATGCTGCTCAGCGTAAGCCTTGCCGCCATAGATGCCGACTTCTTCGGCGCCCCACATGACGACGCGGATCGTGCGTGTTGGTTTGCCCGGCAAATCATCAATGAGTTTTGCCGCAGCAGTTGTGATCGCGATACCGGCGCCGTCATCAATGGCGCCCGTTCCGTTGTCCCAGCTATCAAGGTGACCACCGATGACAATCAACTCATCAGTCTTACCCGGAATTTCGCCGATCACGTTTCCGGAAACAGCGTTTTGCACCCATTCAGTCTGTATATTAAGGCGCAAAGTGACGGGACCGTCAGCGCGCTTGATCGCACGCGCCAATTGATCCGCATCGGGGTTAGAAAGCGCGGCCCCCGGCCTTGGCGCGAGCGATGCGCCGCCGCTGACCATACCACCCGTATGAGGCGTTCGATGGTTGTCAGTGCCCGCCGACCGGATCAACACCGCAACAGCGCCGCGCTTGGCTGCTTCAACGGCGCCAAGACCGCGCTTAGCCACCGCCGTACGATAACCGGAGCCATCCTGCGTGCGGGCCATTGGTTCATCAATAAAAATGATCTTGCCCGCAAGGCCTTCCATCGGCGCTGCTTGTAATTCTGGCAGCGTCCGAAACCGGACGACCTCCGCTTCAATGCCGCCTTCAGGCGTTGAGGGAGAGTGCCCGAGCGCAGCAATCGTCAACGGTTGGGGGAACGGTGAGACGATTTCGGCGGCTTCCGAAACGCGCGACCATGCTGGCATTTCAAATGTCTCGATACGGACGTTTTTGAAGCCAAGGCTTTTGAGTTTGGCGACGCCCCAATCGCGGGCCCGAGCCTCCGCCGCCGATCCGCCGAGCCGCGGGCCGACTTCGGTCGTCAGGCTTTCCAACACTTCCCAGGCGAGGTCGTTTTCCAGCCCTGCATCTATCAACCGATCGACCGTCTCGGTTTGCTTCGGCGTCAACGCCGGCGCATTTTCCTGCGCAAGCGCTGGACTGGACAAATGCAACACAGCGAAAGCGCCAGCGAAAATTGTTCTGATCATCGTGAAACCGCCCCTCAAAAATATTGAGTTGGCGTTGTTCCGCCAAAAGGCGCGGCGGTCAAGCCGATAGGATCGGACATTATTGACGGCGCTACGACGCGCTGAAATCTCTGCAATTGGGCGATCAGTCAGCAAAAATCTCGCGCAATCCGTCATCCAGTGCGGTGAAAAATGCAGGCTCGCGCCCCATGACATTGTAATTCGCAATAGTTGCAACCACGAGGCGCTCTTCCGGATAATATCTAATGAGCGCATAAGCGCCGTTGGTTTCGCCATTGTGACCATAGGAAATGACGCGCCCGCCTTCATCAAGCCGGATTTCCCAGCCAAAACCATAGAGATGGTCTTCCGCGAAACCCGACTTCTCGCCGTTTGATAAAACGGCCGCGTTTTTAATGCGCCCCAGAGACGCAGCGGAGAAGAAGTCACCGTCGAAAACCGCCGCCGTAAACTGTGCGAGATCCTCGGCGGAAGATAATAGTCCGCCCGATGGATAGTAGTCAGAACTGTCACGGAAGAACGTATTGATTAAAGCGCCATTTTCCATCCACAGAAAAACGGGATTCGCGATCGTAACCGTGTATTGCTGACTTCGCCCGACTACGATGTCGAACGGATGATCGATGCCGGTTTGCGCAAGCGACAAAGGCGCCGCGACATAGTCTTCGAGAAGCGTCTGAAACGATCGATCGCTAAGGCGCTCCAGCACGGCGCCGATAATGTTGTAGCCGTGGCTTGAATATTCAAACCGGTCGCCGGCGTCGAACAAGGGTTTTTCTAACAGAACTGGCGCCAC
>JAJFFU010000116.1 GCA_021776465.1 Parvularculaceae bacterium | reverse complement strand
TGAAGAAGCGCACCCAACGCCGCCGAAGCGACCCCTTTTCCGAGAGACGACACCACGCCGCCGGTAATGAAAATATACCGCGCCATGGAAGCCCGTCTTAGCGGTTGTGGCCGCGCAATCAAATGGGTTTTTCAGCCCGCGTCGAATTGCGCTGCTATTGCGGCGTATCTTCTTGCGTTTCCTCGCCGGCAGCGCCGTCGGAAAGCGCCGAACTGGCGGCTCCGTCCTCGGCGCCGAGCGAATCAAGCACGGCGTCAACGCCCTGTTCGCCCGCTTCCGCAGGCGCGGTATCGCCCGGCTCCGCTTCGCCGCCCAGCGTCCCGAGAAGGTCGTCGGTCGTCAAATTGTTGGGATCGCCTGAAAATGACGGCGCTGCCTGCCCGGTCAGTTCCTCGATGATCGATTCCTCGGTGTTGTCGTTGCCCGAGAGGATCGCGAGGCTGAGGGACGTCGCGAAGAAAATTGCCGCAAGGATAGAGGTTGTGCGCGTCAGCGCATTCGCCGCGCCGCGGCCCGACATGAAGCCGCCGCCGCCACCGCCACCGCCGCCAATGCCAAGCGCCCCGCCGTCGGAGCGTTGTAAAAGGACGACGACAATAAGGCCCAGAACAATCAGGGTGTGGGCGGTAAGAATGATGGCGCTCATAGTGCTCTTCAATCTGTCATTTAAGTCTTGTGGCGATTACGTTTTGTAGTCCGGGAGATGGGCGTCTGGACCGACGCCCGCAAGGGCGCCCCGGAGCCGAGGGCGTTTAACCGACGCGCCGCTCCCCCGCAAGGGCGCCGACCAAGAAGCCCCTTTTCGACAAGGCGTTATTGTGCCGTCGGGGAACCGTGAAGGCCATTTGTTCGTGGAATGTTCCACGTGGAACAGCCTTTAAAATTCACAACCAAAAAAAACCTAAAGCACCGGCGCGTCCAAATCCAAGCCTGCAACCGTGCAGCCCCTTGCAATATCGTCAGTGTGGCGCTTCATCCATTGTTCGGCCAGGGCGCCGTCCGCTGCGGCAAGGGCCTCGATGATATGGGCTTGCGCGGTAACAATCCGCGCGCGCGCGTCCGGCGCCTTTTCGATGACCCGGCTGAGGCTCGCCTCGATCATCATGTTCAGCGAGTCGAGCATCGCCAGCATCACGCGGTTGTCGAGACCGCCAGCGATGGCATGAAAGAAGCCGACCGCGCCTTCGACCACCGCTTGGGTATCAGTGTTTTGCCGCTTCACCAGATCGGCGTTGATGACGCGGAGCGCGTCGATTGTTTTGGCGTCAAGGCGCTCGGCCGCAAGCCTTGCCGCCGGCGGATATAAAACGGCGAGCCCTTCCCACACCTCGCGAAACGTTACGCCGCCAAGCGACAGGCTGCGGCTAGCGGCGGCGGCCACGTCTTCGGTCTTCGGGCGCGACACATACATGCGCTTGCCGGGCCCCCGTAAGATGAGCCCCGTCTGTTCGAGGAGGCGCAACCCCTCGCGCACGGTTGAGCGCGTCACACCGAACTGTTCGCACAGGTCTGCCTCCGTTGGCAGGCTGGCGCCATCGGCCAGATCGCCGGTAACGATCTTGTCCTCGATAGCGCGGCACACTTTGAGATATGCCGGCTCACGGGTTAAGGGCTGGAATTCTCCGTCCATGTCTTAAGCCGTTTTGGAAAAGAGTTCGCGGCCGATCAGCATTCGGCGGATTTCGGATGTGCCGGCGCCGATTTCATAGAGCTTTGCATCGCGCAACAGCCGCCCGGTCGGGTATTCATTGATGTACCCATTGCCGCCCAGAAGCTGGATCGCGTCGAGAGCGACTTGCGTTGCTTTTTCCGCTGCGAAGAGAATGCAGCCCGCTGCGTCCTGGCGGGTGGTCTCCCCGCGGTCGCATGCCTTCGCAACCTGATAAACATAGGACTTCGCCGCATTGGTCGTCACATACATGTCGGCGAGTTTACCCTGCACGAGCTGGAACGAACCGATTGGCTTATCGAACTGTTTTCGATCGTGGACATATGGCAGGACGACATCGAGGCAAGCCTGCATGATACCGAGCGAGCCAGCAGACAGAACCGTGCGCTCATAATCGAGGCCCGACATTAAAACGCGCACACCATCATTGACCTCGCCGAGGATGTTTTCCTCCGGCACTTCGCAATCTTCAAACACAAGCTCGCACGTATCGGAGCCGCGCATGCCGAGCTTGTCGAGCTTTTGCGCCGTTGAAAAACCCTTGAAGCCTTTTTCAATAATGAACGCCGTAATGCCCCGCGACCCGGCGTCGGGTTCGGTCTTGGCGTAAACGACAAGCGTCTCCGCGCCCGGCCCGTTGGTGATCCACATCTTGTTGCCGTTGAGAATGTAGCGGTCGCCTTTTTTGACGGCGCGCGTGCGCATGCCGACAACATCGGAGCCGGCGCCGGGCTCGGACATGGCGAGTGCGCCCAGATGTTCGCCGCTGATCAGCTTTGGTAGGTATTTTTCTTTCTGCGCTTTGCTGGCGTTTATTTTTAGTTGGTTCACGCACAAATTTGAGTGCGCGCCATATGACAATCCCACCGAACCGGACGCGCGGCTGATTTCTTCCATGACGACACAGTGCGCGAGATAGCCAAGCCCGGCGCCGCCATCTTCTTCCGGTACCGTGATGCCCAAAAGGCCAAGCTCGCCGAGTTCCGGCCACAGATCGCGTGGAAATTCATTCTTTTCGTCAATTTCCGCGGCCCGCGGCGCCAGCTTATCGGCCGCCCAGCGCGCCACCATATCGCGCATTTCCTCGATCATCGGATCGAGATCGAATTTCATGAAAACCTGACTGTTGGAAAGCATTGCTGTCTCCCGGCGGCACTTTGCAAAGCGCGCTCATTTCGCATTATCGGATTGTCGGACAACGCAGAGGTAGCAAAGAGGTGATCCAGCCGCAAGGGCCCCGCACGCTGTTCCGTATTGACTTTAATAGCTAGTCAAAAAGCCTTTGTTGTTTGGCTGTTACGGGCTTTTTCGCTGGTGCTTTCTGAGGATTCTTCTTCCCTTTTGGAGCCTCGCCGAAAGTCACGGCGCGAGCCCCGTCAGCGAATTCAATTTCACCGGGCCCGCTCGCTGGAGCAGCTTCGGCGCTGCGGACCAGCTTGCCAGCGGCGTCACGCACCAACGCAAAACCGCGGCCAAGAACGTTCTTGTAGGCATAGCTTTCAAGCAGCCGGACCATAGCGCTAAGGCGATCTTGGCGGTGTTCGAACAGCCGCCGGGCTGCCGGCTGCAATCGCCTGGTCAGCGCTTCGGTTTCGCGCCGCATGGTCGCCGTTTTTGTGTTCAGCGCCGCAAGGGAAAGCGGACCGGAAATGCGCGCCAGTTCAGTCGCCGCTTTTGCAGAGCGCGCCCTCAACGCCGCGACCAGTTGATCGCTCTTGCGATCAAGCAATTGCTGCGCAGCGCCCAGCACATCTTCCGGGCGCCCTAATCCTCGTTCAGCCGAGCGCAAGGCGTTGCGGCGCGTCTCTACCAACTGCGCCGCGGCGCCGACCATGCGCCGCTCTTTGCTGAGCAAGTCACTCAACAGTTCCGAGCGCACGGGCACGGCGAATTCCGCAGCCGCCGTTGGCGTTGGCGCGCGTTTATCCGACACATAGTCGATCAGCGTTGTATCGGTCTCGTGACCCACCGCCGAGATAACGGGAATGTCGCTCGCCGCGACAGCGCGGGCGACGGCTTCTTCATTAAAGCACCATAAGTCTTCAAGTGACCCGCCGCCGCGTGCGACGATCAAAACATCCGGACGGGGAACATCGTCGCCGGGGGCAAGCGCATTAAATCCGTTAATTGCCGCCGCAATCTTTTCCTCCGCGCCCCTGCCCTGCACGACCGTCGGCCAGACAATGACGTGACGGGGAAAGCGTTCACGCAGGCGATGCAGAATATCGCGGATGACGGCGCCCGAGGGCGACGTCACAACGCCGATCACATCCGGCAGGAAGGGGATCGGTTTCTTGCGTTCCGGGGCAAAGAGACCTTCCGCCGCGAGCTTCTTTTTGCGCTCCTCAAGCAGGGCCATCAACGCGCCAACGCCGGCGGGCTCCAGCGAATCAATGATGATCTGATAGCGCGACTGGCCGGGGAACGTCGTCATGCGGCCCGTGGCGACGACTTCCATCCCCTGCTCGGGGCGGATGGTCATGCGCTCGGCCATGCCTTTCCACATCACACCGGAAAGGGCCGCTTTTTCGTCCTTCAGGTCGAGATACACATGGCCAGACGCGGCGCGGGTCACCCGGCCCAATTCGCCTTTGACGCGCACAAGGCCGAAATTGTCCTCAATCGCCCGTTTGACCGCGCCCGAGAGCTCGGAAACCGTATATTCGTGGACATTGCCGATTTGCTCACGGACCATCGAAGGTTTAAAACACACTTTGTATGGCGTGGGGAGACGCGACCAGGTCTCAATAAGAATTAAGGGGGCCAGCGCTAACTTTTGTCAGTTCATGTCCCTCGCACGCCTCGCGTACTTCGCGCATAAGCGTACCTGCCGTCCGCATGACGGCCGCAATAATATTTTTTGGGAAAGAACGAAGTGATGAAACTGAAATTACTGGCCGGCGTCGCCGCGGGCGCAATAATCCTAACCGGCGCAAGCATCGGCTTTTCAACGGTCGATTCCAGCGAAACGGGCGCCGCGCCCTTTGTGCACCCGCTCGCTGTTGCGCGATCCCTTTGTGGCAACGGCAATGACGAACTCGCGAAGCGCCGACAGTTTTTTGTGCGCGCCGCGACCGCCTATGCTGACGTCATGACGCCGGAGATCAAACCGGCAAACGAGCTCAATCCTACACTCGGCGAGATCAGCTATTCCGTCACGACCGCCAATGCGGAGGCGCAGGCCTGGTTTAACCAGGGTGTCGCACATATGTATAATTTCAATCACGGCGAAGCGGTCAAGTCTTTCCAGACCGCGCAAGCCGCCGATGCAGATTGCGCTATGTGTTATTGGGGCGAAGCCCTTGCTCACGGACCCAATATCAACGCACCGTTCTTTCCGGATGCCGTTGCGCCAGCTTGGGCGGCCCTGCAAAAAGCCAACGCCGCGAAAGCGGGCGCCAGTGACAAAGAGCGCGCGCTGATTAACGCCCTCAACTATCGATACGAAGAAAACCCTGTCGACGATAGATCAAAACTCAATAACGCCTTCGCCGACGCCATGGACGACGTCGCGCTTCAATATGCCGAGGATGATTACATTCAAGCGCTCGCGGCGGAAGCGAACATGGACGCGCAAGCCTGGGATTACTGGGAAGATGGCGGACGAACGCCAAAGGGGCGCACGGCGCGCACGCTATCGCTGCTCGAAAGCGTCATCGCGCGCAATCCGCTGCACATCCCTTCAATCCATCTTTACATCCACATTACCGAAGCGTCGCAGGACCCCTATCGCGCGGCCGACCATGCGGACAAATTGGCTGACTTAGCGCCGGGCCTTGGCCACCTGATCCACATGCCGTCCCACACCTATTACCGCATCGGACGGTTTAAACAGTCGCTCGAAAACAACATCGAAGCCGTCGCCGTCGACAGTGCGTATCTTGAAAGCGCCGACGCCAGCATTCTTTATGAATTCGGCTACTATACGCATAACATTCATTTCGCGATGACGTCGGCGATGATGGCGGGTGACGCGGAAACGGCGCTTACGATGGCGCAACGTCTTGATGAAAAACTCCCCATCGAGATGGCGAGCGCTGCGCCTTTCGTTCAGCCGATCAAGGCCGCGCCTTATTACGCCATGGTGCAGTATGGCGATCCAGACGATATTCTCGCGCTCGAAAAACCGGATGCAGAATTTCCGTATCTGATCGGCGCCTGGCATTACGCACGCGGTGAAGCGCTGGCGAAAAAAGGTAACGCCGCGGGCGCTTATGCGGAAGCGGAAGCTATTGCGGCGATTGTCGCGAATGCTGATCTGTCGAGCCTTACCGATAACGGCGTGCCGGCGCTTGATATCTTGAATATCGCTCGCCTGACCGTTACCGCGCGCGCCGCCGCCGCCGAAGGCAAATACGATACGGCGATTGAAGCCATGGAAGGCGCCGTCGGCCTCCAGGACCAGATCGCTTACACCGAACCGCCTTACTGGTATTACCCGGCGAAACAAACGCTCGCGGCGATGCTGGTTGAAAAGGGCGACACAGAGCGCGGCGAGCAATTGTTCCTCGAAGCGCTGACCGAGTCTCCGAACAATGCCTTCGTGCTCTACGGGCTGTCGGAAACCTACAAGCGTCAAGGCGACAAGAACGGCGCAAAATATGCGGGCGGTCTTTTCAAAGACGCATGGCTCGGCGGCAAGAAAGCCCGACCAGCACTGAACCGACTATAAAGGCAGACGTCGTTCTGGGGCGCATCAATGATGCGACCCCCGGGACGATCGTTACCGATTCTCTTCGGCTTCACGAAGCGCTTCTTCCAGCTCCTCAATTTCTTTCTGCGTAAGTTCGCCCTCTTCGCGGAATGTCCAGCTTGGCTCAATCGCCGGCCTGCCGACATCCGGCAGAACGGCGCCGCCAGAAAGGTTGTCGTCCGCGCCCTCACCGATGGAGCCGGCGTCGCCGACGCCGCGCCGGAAATCGCGCAAGGCGTTTATCCGCTCGCGATCGTCAAACCGGCGCGCAGATCGCGGACCGATGATCTTATCCAGGTCGGGACCAGCCTGACCGGCGGTCCGCGACCGCCTCAACAATTGTTCAGCCCGCGTAAAGTCCTCCGTACCCTGACCGGGTCGCCAGCCGGACAGGATTTCCCGCCGTCCCGCACACTCCGCAGCCTTGTCCGCATCATCGAACTCTTCGGGGCAAAAAATCGCCACGACACCGGAACTGCTCGGATTGATAGCGACGTCGCCGAGCGGCAGCTCAACTTGCGGTAACGTGAAACGGCGGCCTGAAAATACTGGCTCTTCGTCAAATGCATCATCGCCGGTAATCGGCTCTTCGACGATCAATTCGTCTTCCGGCGGCTCGATTGTCTCTGGCAGTTCTTCTTCGTCCGCACTTTCATCGCCAGCGTCGTCTTCTCCTTCGGCGTCTTCGGGCGCGACGAGGTCTTCAAGGCCCGGGTCCTGATCCTGTTCCGGTTCAACAGAGATCAACGGGTCGGGATCGTCCTCAACCGGTGTCTGATCTAACGGCTCGTCGTCGGGCGTCGGGGAAGACAAATCATCATCTGCTAATTGCGCGGGATCGGGAATGAACGGCTCAGGCTCAAGCGCCAATGGCGCGGGCGCTGGATCAAACTCGATGCCCGTGAGATCCGGTTCTGGCTCAGGCTCAGGCTCAGGCTCAGGCTCAGGCTCAGGCTCGGGTTCTGGCTCCGGTTCCGGCTCAGGTTCGGGTTCGGGTTCGGGTTCGGGTTCTGGCTCCGGCTCTGGTTCGGGTTCCTCAACTATTTCCGGTTCTGGTTCTGGTTCTGGTTCTGGTTCCGGCTCTGGCTCTGGCTCTGGCTCTGGCTCTGGTTCCTCCTCGATCAGTGGATCGCGCAGTTCCGGCAATTCCGGCCGCTCCCAATCCACCAGTGTCACCTGGATCGTGTCACTCGGCGCATTGGGGATCCAGATCCGCACCCGGGCAAACACTGACATCAGGGTGATCACGACCAGATTGATCGAAACGGCCAGCGCGAACGCTGCGAGCCGGCGCCGGCGATCCGACGATGACAGTGGATCCACCCAACGGGCCAGCAGCCGATCAGAAAACGCCTCGATCCTCAGACCGAACCCGCGCAATCCGCGCGCTCGCTTGCGCCGACGCCGGCGCTTGGCCGCGAGTTGAACTGGGGTATCGTCCGTCATGTCGCTCGGCATTGATCCCGGCGCGCCGGGCCCTTAAACGCGGAGGCTCTAATTAGGAGACAGTTCAAGTGAAAGTCCTGTTGATCGGCGGCGGCGGACGGGAACACGCGCTCGGCTGGAAAATCGCGCAAAGCCCATTGCTTTCCAAGCTCTATGTCGATCCCGGAAACCCCGGTCTTAATCACATTGGCGGCCCGGTTGCCAGCGTTGAGCCTGTAGATTTGGCTAGCCATCGCACCATTGTCGCCTTTGCACAGGAAAATGATGTCGATCTTGTGGTCGTCGGGCCCGAAGCGCCGCTTTCCGAGGGGCTCGGGAATAAGCTGCGCGCGGCTGGAATCGCCTGTTTCGGTCCCGACAGGGACGCCGCACGGCTTGAAACCTCAAAATCCTTCATGAAGGAAATCTGCGCCACTGTTGGCGCGCCGACCGCAGCTTTCGGAAAATTCACGGACGCCAGCGCCGCAAAAGCGTTCCTGCGCGACCAAACAGCACCCTATGTGATCAAAGCGGACGGGCTCGCCGCTGGCAAAGGCGTCGTGATCGCCGAATCGCTCAGCGAGGCCGACGCAGCGATAGACGACATGCTTGGCGGCCGTTTTGGCGAGGCGAGCGCCGAGATTGTGATTGAAGAATTCATGGAGGGCGAGGAAGCGAGCTTTTTCGCCATCACAGATGGCGAGACGATCTTGCCGATGATCGCCGCGCAAGATCACAAACGCGCCTTTGATGGCGATAAAGGTCCAAACACCGGCGGCATGGGCGCCTATTCGCCGGCGCCGATTTTCACCAATAAGGTCCGCACCAAAACAATGGAGACCATCATCGAACCGGTCGTCGCTGAACTGGCGCGGCGACAGACGCCTTATGTCGGCGTTCTATACGCCGGATTGATGATCAAAAACGGCGCCCCTCGCCTCGTTGAATTCAACGCACGCTTTGGCGATCCGGAATGCCAGATCATGATGCGACTGTTGAAAAGCGACTTCCTCCCCATTTTGCACAGCGCAGCGACCGGCGCATTGAAAGGTCTTTCGCTAGAGTGGTCGAATGAGGCCGGCGCGCTCGTCGTCATGGCCGCGCAGGGGTATCCGGGCGCCTATGAAAAAGGATCGGTCATTCAGGGCCTCGACGCGGCGAACGCAGCAAATGGCGTCGTCGTATTTCACGCGGGAACAAAACTGGCCGGCGATGTCTTACGCGCCAATGGCGGGCGCGTTTTAAATGTCACCGCGACCGGCGGCGATATCCGCGAGGCAATCAACCGCGCCTATGTCGGCGTTGACGCCATTGACTGGCCGGACGGGTTTTATCGCCGCGATATTGGCTGGCGCGCGCTTGAGGCACTGCGTTGAAACCGCTTTCCGATTGGCGCTCGGAGGCGAATTCGTTTGTCGCCCATGGCTGGCGTATAGCGTCGTGGACCTCACAACAGCCAGATGACAACAAACCCTGGCTCTTGTTGATTCACGGGTTTCCAACGTCATCGTGGGACTGGACCGGCGTCTGGCCGATGCTGGAACGCCGTTTCAACCTTGCAGCAATCGACATGCTTGGTTTCGGACTGTCGGAAAAACCGCGCAACATTAAATATCGCATTGCCGATCAGGCGGATTTGCAGGAAGTGTTACTGGAACAGCTGGGCGTCGGTGATGCGCATATTCTCGC
>JAJFFU010000115.1 GCA_021776465.1 Parvularculaceae bacterium | reverse complement strand
CGGACGTCGTGATTGATGCGCTGCCCGTGGGAGATATTGGCCGCGAGCTGATCGAAAGAGCAATCTCTGCGGGTGTCAGCGTCGTCTCAGCCAACAAACAGGCGGTTGCCGGATCGCTGGCGGCGTTCACAAAACAGGCGGTCCGAACGGGCGCGCAATTACATTATGCCGCATCCGTTGGCGGCGGCGCGCCGATGGTTGAAACTGTCCGTCAGGCCCGTGATCACGGCGAGATCGTCGAGATGACAGCCATCGTGAATGGAACAGTCAATTATATTTTGACCGCTCTCGGCGATGGCGTCGCATTTGACGATGCGGTGCGCTGCGCCCAGGACGCCGGTTTTGCCGAGCCGGACCCAACAGCAGACCTTTCAGGCGACGATGCGCGCGCAAAAATCTCGATACTTTGCTTCGAAGCCTTTGGCGCCGAGATCAACGCTGACGCGATTTCGACTGTGGCGCTCGATGGCGCGCTGGCGCGCGAGATCTGCAATGACGGCGGTCTTTTCAGACAGGTTTCATCGATCCGGCGTTCCGCCGACGGCGCGGTGGTGGCGGATTTGTCGTATGTCAAACTTGCTGCCGATCATTTCTTTGCCGGCGTAAGGGATGAAGGCAATGCGTTGCGGGTTGTTACTGCTGATGGGCGCATTTTTACCTGCGCAGAAAAAGGCGCCGGACGCGCGCCCACCGTTGATAGTTTGTTTGCTGATCTTGATATCTTTCGCGCGGCGCTTCCGCCGCGGCATAACACCTGACCGCGGCGGGCCATGTCTGATAATTCGACATCTGCTGCGGGGGAACGTCTCCGCAATACGCGCCGGCTTGTAATTAAAGTTGGCTCCGCAATCTTGTGCGGGGATGATGGCGTACGACAAAAGTGGCTCGCGGCGCTTGCTGAAGAAATTTCGGCGCTCCGCAAAACCGGTGTCGAAATTATTATCGTCTCGTCGGGTGCGATCGCGCTGGGGCGTCAGCAATTGAAACTTGGGCGGGGTTTGCGCCTTGATGAAAAACAGGCGGCGTCTGCGGCAGGGCAAGCGTCGCTCATGCAGGCATGGCAGTCGGCTTTTTCGCGCCACGGATTGCCGGTTGCGCAAATACTCCTAACGCTCGACGATACCGAGGACCGGCGTCGTTATCTCAATGCGCGGGCGACGTCGCGCACATTGCTTGACCTTGGCGCAGTGCCGATCGTCAACGAAAACGACACGGTTGCGACAAGCGAGATCCGCTACGGCGACAATGACCGCCTGGCGGCGCATGTCGCGCAACTTGTCGAGGCCGATACGCTTCTTATTCTCTCTGACGTAGACGGCGTTTATGATGCCGATCCAAGAACAAACAAAGACGCAAAACGCTTTGATGTCATTGATGCGATCACGCCGGAAATCGATCAAGCTGCTGCAGGCCCGAATGTGACGGCCGGCGTCGGCGCCGGCGGCATGGCCTCGAAATTGGCGGCTGCGAAAATCGCGGCGCAAAATGGGTGCGCGACGATCATTGCACCCGGTCATATTGATGCGCCGCTCGCGCCGATCCTGAACGGCGGGCCGGCGACCCTCATTCGTGAAAACGGTTCTGCTGCAAAAGCGCGTTTGCGATGGATTGCTGGTCGGTTGAAGCCCGCGGGCGAGATCCATATCGACGCCGGGGCCGAAAAAGCGTTGCGCGCCGGCGCCAGCCTGTTACCGGCCGGCGTCACGAAAGTTGTCAGCGTTTTTTCGCGCGGGGATGCGGTTTCGATCGTCGGGCCGTCGGGTGGTGTTATCGGGCAGGGCCTTTCGGCTTATCACAGCGACGAACTTCAGAGCATCGCCGGGCGTCAGTCCGATGAAATCGAGGCGTTGTTGGGCTATAAGCGGCGGCCTGCGGCCATCGAAAAAAACGACATGGCCCTGCATGAGATACCGAAATGACAAGCGCGCTTGATGAATCCATGAATGCCATTGGCGTCGCTGCTGCCGAAGCGGCGAAGGCGCTGGGCGTGGCGACGGCGGTCACGAAAAATACGGCGCTGACAATAGCGGCAATCAATATTGACGTACGCCGCGCGGATATTCTTGCCGCCAATGTTGCCGAAGTCGCCGCCGCGCGCGAGGCCGGTAGGAATGACTCGTTCATCGATCGCATGACACTCAATGATGGGCGGATAGATGATATGTGCGCGGCGTTGCGCACCATCGCGGCGCTCGACGATCCGGTCGGCAGGGTACTTAACACCCGGTCGCGACCGAATGGGTTGGAGATCACACGCGTTGCTGTGCCCATCGGCGTTATTGCGATCATTTATGAGAGCCGACCCAACGTAACGGTGGACGCCGCGGCGATTGCGGTGAAGGCGGGCAATGCGGTCATCTTACGAGGCGGGTCGGAATGCATCAAAACGAATGGCGCGCTATTTGAGTGCTTTCGTGACGCCTGCGTGGCTGCCGGCGTGTCGGAAAACGCCGCCCAGTTTATAGAAACGCCTGACCGGGCCGCCGTTGGCGCCTTGTTGTCCGGATTGAACGGCACGGTCGATCTTGTCATTCCCCGTGGTGGCAAGTCGTTGGTTGCGCGTGTTCAAACAGATGCGCGGACACCAGTCCTCAGCCATCTCGATGGTGTGTGTCATGTCTACATCGACCGCGACGCCGACATTAAAAAAGCGGTTGCGATTGCCGTTAATTCAAAAATGCGGCGCACCGGTGTTTGCGGCGCCGCCGAGACGTTGCTGATCGATAAAGCGGCGCTCGAAAAATTTTGGCCGCCAATTGCAGCGGCCCTGCGCGCTGACGGTTGCGAATTGCGCGTTGATGCGGCGATACAAGCCCTCGATGCAGAAACGTCATTGGCGAGCAAGGATGATTTCTTCGAAGAATATCTTGATGCGATCATCAGCGTTGCGGCTGTCGATAGTGTAAGCGGCGCGATCGAACACATCGCTCGCTTCGGGTCGGGGCACACAGACGCAATCGTCACTGAAAACGAAAATACTGCTCAACAATTTATTGCCGGCGTCGACAGCGCCATCGTTCTGCACAATGCATCGACGCAGTTTGCCGACGGCGGTGAGTTTGGGCTGGGGGCTGAAATCGGCATCGCGACGGGGCGGCTGCATGCGCGCGGACCGGTCGGTGTTGAAGAGCTGACGACCTACAAAAATGTCGTGCGCGGCGCCGGCCAGATCAGGCCATGAAGACCCATTTGGCAGATTCCGCTAAATTCAGCTCAAAAATGGAGGTGCTGACAAAATAATTTAAGGGATTTACCATTAGATGGTTGTTCTGTGACGCAAAGTTGTTGTAAGGCGGTTCGGCGCTGCAACGAATGCGGTGCAACAAAGAGGTCAAGTCAGTGCAGAGCATACTGCATCAGGGAGGTATCGGCGACGCCGCGGGTTTAACCGCGGCTTCGCTGCCGCTCGCGCTGCTCCTCGTGCTTCTAGTCGTAGTCCTTATTAGCCCCTACCAGGGTGCGGCGATGGAGCGAGCGCGTTAGACAAACGCAAATATGACCTCCAAACAGCCCGCTCCCGAAAGGAAGCGGGATTTTTTTTGACCAGCAACAGCAAAAGCGAAGATGACAGAGTTAAAAATCAAACGATCCGATGCGATAACAAAGGGCCCCGCCAAGGCGCCGGCGCGAGCAATGCTGCGCGCTGCAGGCTATGGCGACAAGGATTTCGCGCAACCGATGATCGCCGTCGTCAACACCTGGTCGACGGTAACGCCGTGTAACTTGCATCTTGGCGCCCTTGCGGAGCCGGTACGTGCGGGCGTCCGCGCCGGCGGCGCAACGCCCATCGATTTCAATACGATCGTGGTTTCCGATGGCATCACCATGGGCGGTGAAGGCATGCGCGCCTCACTCATGAGCCGTGAGTTGATTGCGGACTCAATCGAACTTGCCGTACGCGGACATTCGCTTGACGCTGTGATCGTTCTTGTCGGCTGCGACAAGACGATCCCGGCCGCCGCCATGGCGCTGGCGCGCATGGATATTCCGGGCGTCGTTCTCTATGGCGGCACGATTATGCCCGGCCATCTCGGCGACAAAGACCTCTCTATCCAGGATGTGTTTGAAGCGGTGGGCGCCCACGCCAAAGGCGATATTGACGATGCGGGACTAGACGCCATCGAACGGGCCGCTTGCCCCGGCGCCGGCGCCTGCGGCGGTCAGTTCACCGCCAACACGATGGCGATGGCGCTGACTTTTCTCGGGATTAGCCCCATGGGCTCCGCCGATCCGCCGGCAACCGCCAGCGCCAAGGCGAAGGAAGCCGAACGGTGCGGCCGGATCGTTGCGTCATTGGCGATTGAGGGAAAGACCGCGCGGTCGTTCATCACTGAAACGTCGCTTCGCAATGCCGCGACCGCAGTCGTTGCCAGTGGCGGCTCGACCAATGCGGTGTTGCATCTTCCTGCGATCGCGGCGGAAGCCGGCATCGCGTTTTCCATCGACGAGTTCGATGCGTTATCGCGCACAACGCCGGTGATCACGGATTTAAAACCCGGCGGTCAATATCTGGCAAAAGATCTTTATGCAGCGGGCGGCAATCCGCTTTTCGGCCGCCGCCTGATGGAGGCCGGCAAGATCGTCGATACGCCGACCGTCACCGGCAATACGCTGTTTGCAGAATTGGCGAACGCCGAAGAAGCGCCGGGCCAGAAGGTCGTTGGCAGCGTTGAAAAACCATTCAAAAAAACCGGCGGTTTGCGCATTTTATATGGTGATGTTGCGCCGGAGGGCTGCGTTCTCAAAACCGCGGGCTATGGCGACGGCGCCTTTGAAGGGCGCGCCCGAATATTTGAATGCGAAGAAGACGCCTTTGACGCCGTCACGCATGGCAAGATCGTCGAAGGCGATATCGTCATCATCCGATATGAAGGCCCGAAAGGCGGACCGGGCATGCGCGAAATGCTCGCGGTAACGGCCGCCGTTGCCGGGCAGGGTCTCGCCGGCAAAGTGGCGCTCATTACAGACGGCCGGTTTTCCGGCGCCAGTCATGGCTTCGTTATCGGACATGTCTCGCCGGAAGCTGCCGTTGGCGGGCCGATCGGTCTCCTCAAGGAAGGCGACCGCATCACCATCGACGCAGAAGGGCGCCGCATTGACGCCGATGTCGACTGGGCGACGCGGCGAAAAGAAATTCAGCCGAGGCCGCCGAAAAAAATGGGTGGCGCATTTGATAAATTCGCCCGGCTAGTTTCCTCGGCGTCTAAAGGCGCCGTCACCATTGAATTGCCAGAGACCTAAAAAAGAGAATTAAAGAGAAGGATCGATCATGATTAAGCTTTACACGGAAAATGACGCCAATCCCGCCGCAGTAAAAGGCGCACCGGTGGCCGTCATCGGATATGGCAGTCAGGGCCGCGCCCATGCAATGAACCTTGCTGCGTCCGGATGCCAAGTCATTGTCGGCGTACGTGAAGGCGGCGCTGGTGCGAAAAAGGCCGCCGAAGACGGGCTTGAAACCGCGAGTATCGCCAGCGCTGTCAAACAGGCCAAGCTGATTGCGATCCTGACGCCGGACATGACCCACGAAGAGATCTTCAAGGCGGAAATTGAACCGAATTTGAGTGATGGCGACGCAGTCCTTGTCGCCCACGGCTTTACGGTTCTTTACGGCCGCGTCGAGCCGCCGAAAAATGTCGACGTTATTCTCGTCGCTCCGAAAGGGCCGGGCGATCTTGTTCGCCGCGAATATGAGCGCGGGCGCGGCGTTCCGTGTCTCTTCGCCGTGCATCAGGACGCAACGGGCAAAGCCAAGGAACGTGCGCTTGCCTATGCCAGCCTGATTGGCGGCACGGCCGCCGGCGCGATTGAAACAACGTTCAAGGAAGAAACGGAAACCGACCTCTTCGGCGAACAGGCAGTCCTTTGCGGCGGTGCGTCAGAGCTGGTCATTGCCGGCTTCGAGACGCTGGTGGAAGCCGGATACAAGCCGGAAATCGCATATTACGAATGCCTTCATGAACTGAAGCTAATTGTCGATCTCTTCTATGAAGGCGGGATCACGCGCATGCATGAGTTCATTTCGGAAACGGCGATGTATGGCGACTTCGTATCGGGGCCGCGCGTTATCAATGCGGAAACAAAGCAGCGCATGCGCGAGGTTTTGACCGACATTCAAGACGGCTCTTTCGCCCGCGAATGGATACTGGAAAACCAGGCCGGCAAGCCGCGCTACAAGCAGATGCTGCAAGCCGATCTCGATCATCCGATTGAGAAAACCGGCAAGGAATTGCGTGAAATGATGTCCTGGTTGAAGCCCGGCGCCAACACAAAAGGCGAGTAAGACTCATGGCCGACGCCGCTCAAAAGACGAAACCGAAAAGCTCGACGGGCGTATCAAAATCCGGCGCCGAGCTGCTTCTTGATGCGTTTGAAGAACAAGGCGTTGAGGTGATTTTTGGCTATCCTGGCGGCGCGGTCCTTCCCATTTACGACGCGCTTCATCAACGCGATACAATCCGCCATATCCTGATGCGCCATGAACAAGGCGCCCTTCATGCAGCGGAAGGATATGCGCGATCGACCGGAAAAGTTGGCGTCGCGCTGGTGACGTCCGGTCCCGGCGCAACCAATGCGGTGACCGGTCTTGCTGATGCGCTGCTGGATTCCATTCCTATCGTTTGTATTACCGGACAAGTCGCTCGCGCCTTCATCGGCACGGATGCTTTTCAGGAATGCGACACAACGGGGATCACCCGGTCGTGTACGAAACACAATTATCTTGTTCAGTCCGCCGCCGAACTTTCGGGCGTCGTTCACGAGGCGTTTCATATTGCGCGGCGCGGCCGCCCCGGTCCCGTCTTGATCGACATTCCCAAAGACGCGCAGTTTGAAGAGGCCGCTTACACCAGCCGCGAAAACGCGAAAAACCGCAACTGCATCGTTGTCCCGGATGTTCGTTCCGGCGACATAGACCAGGCGATTGATCTGATGCGTTATGCGCGCCGGCCGGTATTTTATACTGGCGGCGGCGTTATTAACGCCGGCCCGGATGCGTGCGCTGCCTTGCGCGCACTCGCCCGCGCAACCGGTTTCCCATTGACGTCGACCTTGATGGGCCTCGGCGCATTTCCAGCGTCCGATCCGCAATGGCTCGGGATGCTCGGGATGCATGGCAGTTTCGAGGCCAATAACGCGATGCATGACTGCGATCTGATGATCTGCGTTGGCGCGCGTTTTGATGACCGCGTCACGGGTCGCCTCGACGCATTCTCGCCGGGCTCGCGCAAGATCCACATTGATATTGATCCATCGTCTGTGAACAAGAACGTACCAGTCGATTTACCGATCATTGGCGATGCAGGCGCAATTCTTTCTGCACTTAACGCCGAGTGGAGCGAGCGCGAAAAGAAAGAAAAGCACGACAAGAGCCGCATCGCAGATTGGCTGAGCCAGGTCGACGGCTGGCGTGCGCGGGCGTCTTACAGTTTTGAAAATTGCGACAAACGCATCAAGCCGCAACACGCTGTTCAGCGGCTTTATGAATTGACCCGCGGCAAAGATGTATATGTGACAACGGAAGTCGGCCAACATCAGATGTGGGCCGCGCAACATTTCCATTTTGATGAGCCCAATCGCTGGATGACGTCCGGTGGCCTTGGAACGATGGGCTACGGATTGCCTGCGGCGCTTGGCGTTCAGGTCGCCCATCCTGATGCGCTTGTGATCGACATTGCCGGCGATGCCTCGGTGCAAATGACCATGCAGGAAATGTCCGCCGCCGTTCAACACGACCTGCCGATCAAGATCTTTATCCTGAACAACGCGTATCTCGGCATGGTTCGTCAATGGCAGGAACTCCTGCATGGCGGGCGATACTCTCATTCCTATTCGGAAAGTCTGCCGGATTTCGTTAAGCTGGCCGAAGCCTATGGCGGTGTTGGTTTGCGGGCTGAAACACCGGCCGAACTTGACGCCAAGATTGAAGAAATGATCGCCGTTAAAAAACCGGTCCTGTTTGACTGCGTCGTTACCAACGAGGAAAACGTCTTCCCGATGATCCCGTCCGGCGCGGCACATAATGAAATGCTGCTGGGCGGAAAAGTTACGGGCGATGAGATTAGCGACGAGGGGAGGGTGCTGGTGTGAGCACGGGACAACGCCAAGCCGCGCCGTCGCAATCGGTCTATCCAGTCAGTCCCGATCAGGGCGCCGCGGCGGAATCGATTATCGCCATCCTTGTTGACAATGAGCCGGCGGTTTTGTCGCGCGTTGTCGGTCTTTTCTCCGCGCGCGGTTATAATATTGAAAGCCTGACGGTTGCCGAAACCGATGTTGAGAAACATACCTCGCGGATAACCGTCGTAACCCACGGCACGACTGCAAAAATCGACCAGATCAAAGCGCAACTCGGCCGCCTGGTGCCGGTGCGCCGGGTCATCGACGTCACTGCGGAAAGCGATGCGCTGGAGCGAGAGCTCGCTTTGGTCAAAGTATCGAATGAAGGCGATCAGCGTGTTGAGTCACTGCGCGTCGCCGACATTTTTCGCGCCCGCGTCATCGACACGACCGGCTCGTCCTTTGTTTTTGAAGTCACGGGCGCGCGGGAAAAAATTTCAGCGTTTATCGATCTGATGAAACCGCTGGGCCTGACGGAAATCTCACGGACCGGGGTGCTTTCAATTCGCCGCGGCGCGGAGAACGACTGATGTATAACCTGAAGGCGCATCGACTTAGTCCCGCGTGAGGTCCGACCCTCACGCATGTTGAGCCGAGAAACGATCAACAAGAAGGACTAATCTCATGACGGATGAACCCCACGTAAAAATCTTCGATACGACCCTGCGCGATGGCGAACAGGCGCCGGGCTTTTCCATGTCGACCGACGCAAAGCTCGTGGTCGCGCGCGCCCTCATGGCGGCAAATGTCGATATCATTGAAGCCGGATTTGCCGCCGCGTCGCCCGGCGATGCCGCGTCGATCCGAACTGTTGCTGAAGAAATTGAAGGCCCGATGATTTGTTCGCTGTCGCGCCTTAACCCCGCCGACATTGACGCTTCGGCGCGCGCGCTCGAACCGGCCAAGAGTAAGCGCATTCACACATTTATCGGCACAAGCCCGCTGCATCGCGACGCCAAGTTGAAAATGTCGAAGGACGAAATCCTGAAGGCGATCTCATCGGTCGTCGCGTATGCCTGTTCGGCGTGCGATGATGTGGAGTTCTCGCCAGAAGACGCAATTCGCACCGAGCGCGATTATCTCGCTGAAGCTGTGCAGGCGGCCATCGAAGCGGGCGCGCGGACGATTAATGTGCCTGACACCGTCGGCTATACGACGCCTGAAGAAATCACCGACCTTTTCAGTTTCCTGATCGACACCGTTCCGGGCGCGCGGGACGTTACCTTTTCTGTTCACTGCCATGACGACCTTGGCATGGCGGTTGCGAATTCGCTGGCGGCGGTGCGCGGCGGCGCCCGCCAGATCGAATGTGCGATTAACGGCATTGGCGAGCGCGCGGGCAATTGCTCCATGGAAGAAGCGGTCATGGCGCTCGCGACGCGCCGCGATTTCTTCGGCTGTGCAACACAGATTGACACGACAAAGCTCTATCCGGCAAGCCGCGCGCTGTCGCGCGTTACCCACAACCCCATTCCGCGAAACAAGGCGATTGTTGGAAAAAACGCGTTTGCCCATGAAGCGGGCATTCACCAGCACGGCGTCCTCGCCAATAAACGCACCTACGAAATCATGGACGCCGAAGCGGTCGGCATGCCGTCCAATTCAATTGTGCTGGGTAAACACTCCGGTAAACACGCGGTGATGTCGCGGGCAGAGTCGCTCGGCTTCAAAGTCTCGAAGCAGAAAATAGAGGATATTTTTCCGGCGTTCAAACGTCTAGCAGATACGTGCCGCGAAGTAACCGACGCCGACCTCGTCAAACTGTTGACCGGCAACGCTGAAACCGACGGCCGTATCGGTCCGTGGCGGATGCGCAAGACAGAACTGCATGTAGACATGGAAGGGGAAACCCGGCCCCATGCGCGCATTACGATGGAACATGACAATGGCGAGCGGCGCACGGTGCGCCATCGGGGTGAAGGCCCGATTGATGCAGCGTTTGCGGCTGTGTGTGCGATTGCCGACGTGCCGGCGCGGATCAATGTTCTCGATCTTCACCACATTGCTGCGGAAGGGGTTGTGCGCGCCGAAGCGATTATCGATGTCGGCGATGAGCAATTCTCCGGTAAATCCGAAGAGGTCGATGTCGCGGACGCTGCGGTCGCCGCTTTTGTGGCGGCGGTCAATCAGGCAGCGTCAACACGGGCTGCATCTGTGGGCGCCGGACGGCAACCGTCGCCCGAATTTGAACCAACGTCCCGAGAGCGGTCATGAACGCGAAGTCACTGTTTGACAAACTCTGGGAACGTCACGTTGTCGTAGAAGAAACGAGCGATAGCCCGGCGGTACTGTTCATTGATCTTCACCTCGTTCACGAGGTGACGTCGCCGCAGGCCTTTGCGGTTCTCGATGAGCGCGGATTAAAAGTGCGTCGTCCCGATCTTACCAAAGCGACGCTCGATCACTCAACGCCGACGCTGCCGGCCGATAAAAACGGCGAGCTACCCTATGCGACGCCGGAAGCAAAAGCCCAGGTCGAAACACTTATTGCAAATTGCGCCCGGCACGATGTGGAACTGTTCGGCCTGGGTGATCCGCGCCGCGGCATTGTTCATGTAATCGGACCAGAGCTTGGTCTGACGCAACCGGGCAAAACTGTGGTGTGCGGCGATAGTCATACGTCGACCCATGGCGCCTTCGGTGCGCTCGCCTTCGGAATAGGCACAACGGAAGTTGGCCATGTGCTGGCGACACAATGTGTCTTGCAGCGTAAACCGAAATCGATGCGCGTTATTTTCAACGGTGCGTTGCCAACAGGCGTCACAGCAAAGGATATGGCGCTTGCGGTCATCGCCGAAATCGGCGCCGACGGCGGCCAGGGTTTCGCCGTTGAATTCGCCGGACCGGCTGTGGAAGCGCTCTCCATGGAAGGGCGCATGACGCTTTGTAATATGTCGATCGAAGCGGGCGCACGGTTCGGCATGGTTGCGCCCGACGATGCGACATTTGCGTGGCTTGAGGGTCGCGATCGGGCGCCGGAAGGAAATGATTTTGTTGCAGCGCTTGAAGCGTGGCGCACCTTGCCAACGGAAGAGGGCGCGGCATTTGACAAGGAAGTCGCCATAGACACGGCGACCCTGAGTCCGATGATCACCTATGGCGTGTCGCCGGACGCCGCCGCGCCGGTTGATGCGCTTGCGCCTTCAGCAGCGACGCCCGCGGCGCAACGGGCGGCGGACTATATGCAGTTTGCCGAAAACCATCCGTTTACGGATAATAAGGTCAATCGTGTCTTTATCGGAAGCTGCACGAATTCGCGGCTGTCGGATCTGCGCTTGGCCGCCGACATATTGCGTGGCCGGAAAGTCAAAGACGGCCTCATCGCGCTGATCGTACCGGGATCGGAAGCCATACGCCGCGCCGCAGAAGACGAAGGATTAGACAAAGTATTTCTCGATGCCGGCGCCGAGTGGCGCGAACCCGGTTGTTCCATGTGCATCGCGATGAATGGCGACGCCGGCGCGCCAGGAGATCTTGTCGTCTCTACATCAAACCGCAATTTCATCGGCCGCCAGGGGAAAGACGTCCGTACGGTGCTCGCCAGCCCGGCGACCGCCGCCGCCAGCGCAATCGCTGGCCATATCGCCGACCCGCGGCCATATCTGGAGGCAAATGATGGCGTTTGAACCGATCCGCGCGCTGACGTCGCGAACTGTCGTCATGCAGGAAGAAAATATTGATACCGACCAGATCATCCCGGCGCGATTTTTAACAACCACATCGCGCAAAGGGCTGGGAAAGTCCGTGTTTTATGACTGGCGCTATGATGAAAACGGCGCGCCAAAAAATTCCTCCATTCTAAATGGCGTCAATTTGGACACGCATAAAATTCTTGTCGCCGGGGCCAATTTCGGGTGCGGCTCGTCACGCGAACATGCGCCATGGGCGCTTTTTGATTTTGGGTTCCGCGCTGTGATCAGTTCCGATATCGCTGATATTTTTAAGAGCAATGCGCTGAAGAATGGATTGCTGCCCGTCGAAGTTGACGACAAAACCCATCGCGAGCTTCTCGGCGCACCGGGAGCGACTGTGATTGTTGATCTCGAATCGCAGACGGTGCGTATTGGCGATGACTGGCAGGCGACATTTCAGATTGAACCGTTTGCACGACGCTGCCTTCTCGACGGCGTCGATCCGCTCGGCCACCTTATCAAGCAGATGGACGCCATAGAATCTTTTGAACGGACATGCACATGACTTTTAACATAGCTTACCTGCCCGGCGACGGCGTTGGCCCGGAGGTGGCGAGGGCCGCGCGTCAGGTAACCGAGGCTGTTGCCTTGAAGTTTGGCATTTCGTTGAATTTTGAGCAACATGACTTCGGCGGCGTTGCAATCGACAATCACAATGATCCGTTTCCGAATGAAACGCGAGACGCCTGCAAGGCAGCGGACGCGGTGTTGCTGGGGGCAGTAGGTGGTCCACAGTGGGACGGCGCACTTAAACGCCCGGAACAAGGATTACTGGCGCTCCGTAAGGAGCTTGGCCTGTTCGCAAATCTGCGACCGATTAAAATATTCAAAGGCCATGAGGAAAAATCACCGCTCAAAGCAGAACGCGCCGCAGGCGTTGACCTCTTGATCGTGCGCGAATTAACGGGCGGCATATATTTTGGCGATCGCGTTGAAGGCAATGAGACCGCGCGCGATGAATGTTCGTATTCGCGGGCTGAAGTTGAGCGGGTTGCGCGCATTGCATTCGAGGCCGCGCGCGGGCGATCCGGCCGGGTGACGTCAGTGGACAAGGCGAATGTGCTCGCCACCAGCCGGCTTTGGCGCAATGCTGTCGTCGGCTTACGCGATGCAGAATTTTCCGATATCGAACTCGATCACGAACTCGTTGACGCCATGGCGATGAAACTCATTCAGGCGCCATCGCGATTTGATGTTGTGCTGACAGAAAATATGTTCGGTGACATTTTAAGCGATGAGGCGTCGGTGATCGCGGCGTCGATTGGTCTCGCGCCTTCGGCTTCAATCGGCGCGGGCGCGGCGGGCCTTTACGAACCAATTCATGGGAGCGCGCCGGATATTGCCGGCGAGGACAAGGCCAATCCGGTCGGCGCCATTTTGTCTGCGGCCATGATGTTTCGCATCAGTTTCGGTGCGCCTTCTGCGGCCGAGGCAATCGAGGCCGCGGTTCAAAACGTGCTTGCGGCGGGCCATGGGACAGCGGATATCGGCGGAACCGACGGCTGCGTCGCCTTTGCAGAGCGGATCGCCAAAGCGGTAGCCTGATCCCGCTGCGCGGCGCGCTGGATAGCCACAACGAAGCTGTTTAAGACAATGCCCGAAGCTTAATTGGCGAGGGATTGATGCAATCATATGATTTGACGCGTCGGGGTGCGTTAAAAACTGGCGCTGCCATCAGCGCATTGACGACGTTCGGTTGCGGCGGCGGCAAGGACGCGCCGTCATCGGCTGGCGATCTTGCAGAATTGGACGCCATCGCCACGGCGCAAGCGATCAAGGGTGGCGAGGTTTCGGCTGTCGAAGTCGTCAACGCTGCGATCGATCGGGCCGAGGCGGTCAATCCGCAGATCAATGCGATTGTATCGCCCTATTTTGACTCAGCGCGCGAACAAGCAGCCGCGGGCGCCACGGGCCCGTGGTTCGGCGTCCCGTCATTTATCAAAGACCTCAACAACGTAATCGGCCAGCGCACGACGTATGGGTCGCGGGCCTTTGCTAATAATGTCGCGGCAACGCAGTCCGATTTTGTGACCGCGTATTTGAACACCGGCATGATCAGCCTTGGAAAGAGTGCGACGCCGGAGTTTGGTCTGACCGCGACGACAGAAACGTCTCTTTCCGGCGCCACGCGAAACCCATGGAACCTTGAATACTCTACGGGCGGATCTTCTGGCGGCGCCGCTGCACTGGTTTCCTCGCGCGTCGCGCCGGTCGCGCATGCGTCAGATGGCGGCGGGTCGATCCGCATTCCGGCGTCCTGTTGCGGACTTGTCGGGCTGAAGCCGTCAAGTTTCCGGTTCCCCGAGCCGGAACGGCCGGCCGGGCGACCAGTGCGCATCTCAGAACACGGCATCGTTTCACGCACTGTTCGCGATACGGCGGCATTTTTCGCAATGATGGAAGTCGACAGCGACCATCCGAAGGTGGGCCTCGTCGAAGCGCCTTCATCAACGCGGCGAAAAATCGCTGTCGCTATCGAGCCTGCGGCGGGCGTTAGCGTTGATGCGGAGGTTGCGGCCGGCGTGCGGCGGACGGCGGATACGCTTTCCGACGCGGGCCACGATGTCGTCGAAATTGCATCGCCCTTTACCAGCGCCGTCGGTCAGGATTTCATTCTTTACTGGGCGGCGGGCGCTGCGAAAGTTATCGCCGACTGGGAGGCCGCTGCGGGCCGGAAAGCGACGTATCATGATTTCGAGGCTTGGACCTTCGGCCTCGTCGATTATTACAACGCCTATAGCGGCTCTGCGCCGGATGCCTTTGCACGACTGACAAAATTTGCCGGTGACTGGCGCGCATCGTTTGAAAATTATGATGTTTTGCTGACGCCTGTTCTGGCGACGCCACCCGTAAAAATCGGTCATTTGTCGCCGTCCGCCGCATTTCCGGTATTGTTCGACCGCATTACTGAATACGCCGCGTACACGTTGTTTGCTAATCTCGCGGGTGCGCCGTCTATCTCGCTTCCGGTTGCAGAATCGGAAAGCGGCTTGCCGATTGGCGTGATGGCGTCGGCGGTACAGGGCGGCGACGGCGCCTTGATTGAACTTGGCTACGAACTGGAAGCGGCAATGCCTTGGGCGGCGCGAACACCGGCGCTTGTCTCGGCCCGCTAATGGGTTGTCGTTGCACCCGGATGGTCGGCTGAGCCGTTGCTGTAGACCGGCGGCTCAGTGACCGTCTGTGTGGACGGTTTTGATGAAGCGATGTCAGCGACGGCGCGCAATCGGTTCGTGAGGTCGTCGAGCATGTCGCGAAATGTTTGCCGCGCCTTCTTTAGGCTTGCGTCGTCGCCAGCGATCAGGTTTCGATTAGCGGCCAGATTGAATGCGTTCTCAAACATCAGCTTGCCGATGGATTCCTCGCCGGTGATCCGCCGCTGCAAGAATGCCTGCTGGCCATATTTTAGCGCGGCCTCAACGACACCTTGCTTATCCGTCGCATCCGTAATCATGCGCGCATCAAGAAGAACATCCGCAACAATTGAATAAGCCTCGGCAAAGGGTCGCAATACGGCATGGGAAACGAGCGGCCCCATACTCGCAAGCAATGTCATTGCGTCCGCGCCCTGAATTTTGGACGCCCAGTCAGGATCATATCGGCGCAGCTCCACTTCAATGTCCGCATTGAACTGGTCTAGCGGCGGGTAGAAAAATTCAAATTTAAAAAGATCGCGGAGCGCCGCCGCTTCCGCCCAAAAAACGGAAAGCGCCTCTGTCTTCGCAGCCGCCGCTTTTGCAAGCGCCAGTTCGGCGATGGCCTTGGTGACGAAGAAATGTATCGCGGTATTACGGTAATAGCTGGCTTCGAAATGTTTGCCCGGCGCGACGCCATAAACAGGCTCTGGCCCGCCGTCATATCGGGAGATAACGCCCATTTCGATCATGGCGCCAGCGACCATTCTGATGCGGGGGACGTCCAGTTTGGCAATTTCCTCTGTAACAGGAAGGCTGCGCGCCATCGCCCAGTCGCGCAACGCCAATATGCGCCTATTAATCTCTTTTTCCGTCAGGGCGCGCGGCGATGCGCCGGTGAGAATTAGTGTAAACAACGAAGACGGCGTGATCGGCGTGACGGCGTTTGCGCTCACTGACGCTTCGAAGGCGAGTTTTTGCAAATGAACAGAGAAGCTCTCATCTTCGGCGGCGATTGCGCCAGAAATTTCCGGCTTCGTCGTATCGACAACGACCGGTTCGCCAAATCCAAAAGAGATACGCCCTAGCGGCTTGCGCAAGCTGCGCAAATAATCGGCCATCCAGGCGAGGCTTTCTTTTCGTTTCTTGGCGCCTGTTTGTTCGGTTGCGTAGTCGCTTAATTCCGCGATTAAGTCATAATAAATGGAGACCGGAACGATGGTCAGGTCGCGCATATTTTCTTTCGCCGCCGCCTCGACCACATATTTCAAAATGCCAAAGCGCGGCGGCATCAACTTTCCATTGCGAGAGCGCGTACCTTCCAGCGCCCACGAGACCGGAAAGCGTTTTTCCATGAGATAGGAAAGATACTGCCGCATCACGATCTTGTAGACCGGGCTGTCAATGGAGCGTCGGATGAAGACGGCGCCCGCGCGGCGCATCAAATAACCAACGCCCGCAAACGCCATGTTTTCGCCGCCGATCATATGAACGAGCGGAAACGACTCGTCGCGTGTCGCAAGCATGATCGCGACGCCGTCAATGTGTGTTTTGTGGGTAAACACAAGGGCAAGCGGGCGCGTTAAAGCCATGCGCCGAATTTCCGCGACTTTTTGCTTGTCGTAACAAAGCTTGTCTTCATAGCCGAGCCGGCAGACGGCGCGCGAAAAGGCCCATGCGGCGCTGATATGCGGCGCGCGCGAATTTGGAACGAGTTCTTTCAGACAACGACGCGCTTCTTCGCGCACCTCAGCAATCGGCCGTCCATTTTCAGCGGCAACCCTTTCAAGTTGGGCCTGAAAAGTTTTGCGGCCCCACAAGGCGCGCGTCACGAAACGAGGATACTTTATGGTTTCGCCCGTGACGGCTCGCGCATCGCGTTCGATTGTCAACGCAGCCTGCAGGGCGACGTAGTCGGCAAATGCATTTGTGTTGCCCGGCGCGGTTCCGGTGTCATCCGCCGCATGTCTTCCATGGCGCAAGCGTAATTCGCCGAGTGTCGCGGCCTCGCCAAATACGATTGCACACCGCTCAGGTCTGGTCTTGAGGACGCGACGTTGGCGGAAGTCGCTACCGATCAAATGAGTCCAGCCCATGATCTGGCGCCAGGACTGTTGTTGTTGTGACTTCGGTTTCCACGCGACGCCAACAGGAACAATCAACAGGTTTTCCGTACCGCCGAGGTCATCGGCAAGACCATCATGTTGCAGGCTGTCGCGTTCTTTTGTTTCACGCACCCAGGCAAGCGAGAGAGCGCCGCCGTCTTGCTGAAGCGTTTTCTCTGCAAAGGTCTTTAATACGTCGCGCTCGGTTGCCGTTTCGGAAAAAAGAACGAACAGCCGGCGACCATGGCCGGGTTGTTCCGGCGCTGCGCCGACAATTTCGATGTCTTTCAACGAGAAGGGCAGTCGGTTCGCTTGGTCGTCATTGCTTGTCATTTTTTAACCGGGATCTGCTTCGGAACCCGGAAGATTGCGCAACAACCCGCGGAATGCCCGGCGCGCATTCGAGCCTTCGTGGCAAACCCTGTAAACTTCATGCGCAATCGGCATTTCAACGCCATATTCCTCCGCAAGTTCCATTACAATCTTGCTTGAATTAATTCCTTCAGCGACCTGGTTCATGTCGGCGATAATCTCATCTACTGTGCGGCCCTTGCCGAGTTCTTCGCCGACATGGTGGTTCCGGCTGAGGCTGGAAGTGCACGTCGCCATTAAGTCACCGAGGCCAGCAAGGCCGGCGAAGGTTGCCGGGTTGCCTCCCATGGCGACGCCTAACCGGGAAATTTCCGCAAGCCCGCGTGTAATAACGGCGGAACGGGTATTTTCACCGGCGCCGGCGCCGTCGCCCATCCCGGCGGCGATCGCGATGACATTTTTCAGGGCGCCGCCAAGCTCTGCGCCGGCCATGTCGGTGTTTGTGTAAACGCGAAAAAGGCTCGACTGGAAAATCGGTTTCAATTTTCGAACGATGATCTCATCATCCATGGCCAATACGCTGGCCGCTGCGAACCCTTGCACGATTTCCCGAGCGAGATTGGGGCCTGTCAAAACACCCGGCGGATGGCCCGGCATGACCTCCTCGATGACTTGCGTCATCCGATACCGGGTTTTGGGCTCAAACCCCTTTGCAAGGCTGATAACAGGGATCCACGCACGGCAATGTTCGCGTGCGTTCTCCAGCGTTTCGCGCATGGCTTTTGACGGGACGCCCATAACGATGAGGTCCGCTGAACGGATCGCCTCTTTGAGATCGCTGGTCGCGTCGAGTTTTGAATTTAATTTCAAACCGGGCAGGTACCGGTTGTTTGCGTTGTTTTTATTGATGTCGTCGGCTGTCGCCGAATCACGCGCCCAAATGACGGTCGGCGTATTGGCGCTCATGATTGATGCAACCGTCGTCCCCCAGGATCCGGCGCCAAGAACGGCTGCGCGTAAGTTCATTCAGCCTCCAGAATAGCAAGAGGACAGTCTAGCGCGGGAACCGGCGCAAGGCAAAGTCGAATAGGAATGAATAAATCGCAGACGTTGACAGCCGTCAGTCGCTGTCTTCGGCCTGCCCGAGTGTTTCAAGATACATCTGGCGGATCTTGTCGACCTGTTGGTTGAGTTTCTTGGTCGTCCATTTAGACGTCTTGACCGGCGGCAGGACCGTCACTTTGATGGTCGCGGGCCGTGCAATATGGCGGCCCTTCGGCAAGCAATCGCGGGCGTTGTGAATAACGATCGGAACGATCGGTGCGCCGGCCTGCATGGCGATGTGAAATGCGCCCTTTTTGAAGCGGCCAAGTTTGGCGCCGGGGCTGCGCGTACCCTCCGGTGCGAGGCACACGGACAGCTTCTCGTCGGTAATGGCTTCGATCACCGGCTTGATCGCGCGGATCGCTTTTTCCGTAGATCCGCGATCGATAAAGACGACATCGGCGTATTTCATCGCCGGACCGATGATCGGAAAATACTGGATCTCTTTTTTGCCAATGCCCGTGAAGTCGCGCCGGATCAGGCGGGCAAGGATCAGCGGATCAATTGAACTTTGATGATTGAATATAAAAACAGCGGGCCTGTGCGACCACAAATTTTCTTCGCCGGTAATATCGAACGTGATGCCGGCCAGTGCGGCGGATACTTCACTCCAGATTGCCGTTGCCGCGTTGAGCGCCGTGCGCTTGCTGCCGCTCAGCGCCCACAAGGGCGCCGTCGCGGCGAGGGTCCAGGGCAATAGCGCAAAAACTGAGCCGGTCCGCGCGATTTGCGTCAAGCTCGGGCGGCTGCGATTTTCAAAATCGCAGACCGGCCAGCGTCGCTGTACGGCGATTGACTTCAACATGTCATTCGGATTGACGGCGCAAGGTTTGCCGACAGCTTCAAACAACGGCAAATCGTCGTCGCTGTCTGAATAAAAATAACTCTCCGCCATCACCGCTTCATTGCCCGCGCAATAAGCCTCGGCGGCGGTGCGCTTGCCGTCGCCAAAACAGGCCGGGCGATTGACATCACCGGTGAAAACGCCGTCTTTCACGCCTAGCTCCGTGCATAGCACGTGGTCGATGCCTAATTCGCGGGCCGCCGGTTCAATCTGGTATCTTGTGGCCGATGAAACGATCACGATCTCATGGCCCATTTTTTTGTGGGCCTCGATCAGGGTGCGCGCCTCGGGATAAATCGACGCTGCGACCTTTTTTTCGTAAACATGCTGACCGAATTCTTCGAACGTATATTCAGCCTGACCGCGCAGTGATTTTGCTGTTGCTGCGACGAAATCAGAAAATCCGATCTCTTTACGGGCGTACTTTACGGCCGCCGCAGCCTGAATGCGAAAATCGGCAGGGGACATTTTTCCGCTGCGGATCTGTTCGGTTAAAAACGCCTGCACCGAATATCCGGCGATCAACGTTTTATCATAGTCAAAAAACGCCGCGACGCGCGGGCCTTTTTGGTCCGACCGGATATCATCCAACAGATCGTCAACAACGTAGCGCATTGATAGGCCCTTTAGCCCGCCCCGATTGGCGATGCTGCGTCGTTATGGTTACATCTTATGTAATAACTGACAATATTAGAGAGATTTTCGGGGGGTTAACGCCCGAGCCGAGCAATTGGCGTGGTAATTTGCGACAATTGCGGTCAAGACCCGTAAGTTCAATCCGTCTATCTGTTCGAAATCGTTAAGAGCCTTGGATAATCATTCTCATCAATTTTGCGTCGCCCCCATGATGGACGGGACCGATCGTCACTGCCGGTTTTTTCACCGGTTGATGACAAAGCGTGCTCGCCTTTACACCGAGATGATTACCGCCGAAGCGCTGGTCCGCGGCAATCGTGAGCATCTGTTAGGGTTTGACGTAAGCGAACACCCCGTCGCGCTTCAGATCGGCGGCAGCGATCCGGCGAAACTTGTTGCAGCTGCCAGAATTGGCGCGGATTACGGTTATGACGAAATCAACCTGAATGTCGGGTGCCCGTCGGACCGGGTGCAGTCGGGGGCGTTCGGCGCTTGCCTCATGAAAGAGCCGGCGCTAGTCGCTGAGTGCGTCGGGGCGATGACAGGCGCCGTCGATATTCCGGTCACGGTCAAATGCCGCATTGGCGTAGACGATCAAGACCCGGAGGAGGCCTTGCCCGAATTGGTCGACGCATGTGTTGACGCCGGCTGCCGCATCTTTGTTGTTCATGCGCGCAAGGCGTGGCTTGACGGTTTGAGTCCAAAGGAAAACCGCACCGTCCCGCCGCTTGATTATGATATCGTTCGCCGACTGAAAACTGACCGCCCCGATTTGACGATTGTCCTTAATGGCGGCGTCGAGACGTTGGCGGATGCCGCAGCCCATTTGCATGATGTGGACGGCGTGATGTTGGGCCGGGCCGCTTATGGCGCGCCGTTTCTGTTGGCTAATGTCGACGAGATGATTTTCGGTGACGCGCAAACAGGCGTCACCCGCGAGAAGGTGATTGCTGCAATGTCGGGATACATCAAAGAGGAATTCAAACGCGGCGTGCGCCCCCATTCAATCACGCGTCATATGTTGGGCCTTTATCACGGGGCGCCGGGCGCGCGGGTCTGGCGTCGGTTCATTTCCGAAAATGCGCCGACGGCCCGTAGCGACATTCTCGATCGCGCGCTGGATGAAATGCACACCCTGCGCGAACCGGCGTAAGGGACGCGGATGGCGGAGGTTATTGCCGAGTACGGATGGTTGCTGGCGGGAATGCTGGCGGCAGGGTGCGTAACGGGTTTCGCGGCCGGCCTTTTTGGCATTGGCGGCGGGGTCATCACGGTGCCGGTTTTGTATGGCGTGTTCCAAGCGCTCGATTTCGCCGAAGAACAGAGCCTGAAGGCGGCGATCGGCACCTCGCTCGCGGTTATTCTTGTCACGTCCGTCGGATCTCTAACTACGCACTATCGCGCGGGCCATGTGGACCGCGAAATATTGATCAGCTGGGCGCCATGGATCGCTGCCGGCGCTGCGATTGGCGGCGCTGTTGCGCGGTGGGTTCCTGTCGAAGTACTGACAGCCGTCTTTGTCGTCGGTGCAATCTACATAGCAAGCCGGCGCCTGTTTGCAAAAACCGACACAGAGCCGCGCGACATTGATCTTCATGCGGCTTATCTGAAAATTCCGGTCGGCGCAGGCGCCGGAATATTTTCAGCGTTAATGGGGCTCGGCGGCGGCGCTGTCGGTGTCATGGTCATGACCTTTGCCGGGCGCCCGATGCATCAGGCGATCGCGACTTCGGCCGGGTTTGGTCTGGCAGTTGCCGCCCCGGGCGTAGCCGGTTTCATCGTTTCCGGCTGGAGCGTTGCCGGCCTGCCGCCTGCGTCGCTGGGGTTCGTCAATCTGCCCGCATTTGCCACGCTTGCATTAACGGCTGGCGTCATGGCCCCGGTTGGCGCGCGGTTTGCGCATCGGTTAAATGCGATAGTGCTTTCACGAATTTTTGCGATCTATGTCGCAATCGCGGCAGTGTCGCTTGGCGTCGATGTTTTTGGCTAAGTGAATATGCTGTCATGTCACTTGCCCCGATCAATTTCGTGCGCCCGCCGGTATCAATCAGCCGGCGTTGCTGATACCGTCTTCGCAGTTGCAGCGTAGGCGATCATGAGCGAAATCGAGACCATCATATCCGGCGTCGGAAGCTATTTGCCGGAGCGCGTACTGACGAACGCCGAACTTGCCAAGACCGTCGAGACATCCGACGACTGGATCCGTTCGCGGAGCGGCATCGGCCAACGCCACATTGCTGCAGACGGTCAGGCGACCTCAGACCTGGCGCGCGAGGCGGCCTGGGCGGCGCTTGATAATGCCGGCCTGAAGCCCTCCGATATCGGCCTGATCATCGTCGCCACCGTGACGCCGGACAAAACCTTTCCGTCAACGGCGGTTTACGTGCAGGAAAAACTTGGCGTGCCGCCGGGTATTGCTTTTGACGTTTCGGCTGCCTGCGCTGGATTTATTTACGGCATGAACATCGCGACCAATTTTATTTCGACCGGTCAGGTGAAGCACGCGCTCGTCATCGGCGCGGAAAAACTTTCGTGCTTTCTTGACTGGACGGATCGGTCGACCTGCGTGCTCTTTGGCGACGGCGCCGGGGCGGTAGTGCTGAGCGGTGAGACGCCCGGCGTTGCACGTCGTCCGCGCGGCGTTCTTGCTACATATCTTTCGGCGGACGGTCGGCTTGCGCCGCATCTATATGCTGACGGCGGGCCATCGACGACCGGAACAGTCGGCCTCGTGAAAATGAACGGCAAGGAGGTCTTCCGCAACGCGGTAGAGGAAATCGCCGGCGCGGTATTCGAGGTGACGGAGCGGGCGAAAGTATCCCGCCACGACATTGACTGGTTCGTGCCGCATCAGGCGAATATTCGGATCATTCAATCCTGCGCGAAAAAACTTGAATTGGCCGACGACAAAATCATCGTCACGATCGACAAACACGCCAACACGTCGTCGGC
>JAJFFU010000114.1 GCA_021776465.1 Parvularculaceae bacterium | reverse complement strand
GGTGCGCCGCAAATCACCAATATTGCGAAACGATTATTCCATGGCTCAGTATTCCGCCCTCATCGCCGTTATGATGGAAGCCGCCCACAAAGCGGCGCGCGGCCTCGCGCGCGACTTTGGCGAAGCGCAGGCGCTGCAGGTTACGCGCAAGGGCGTCGCCGACTTCGTCTCAAAAGCGGATCTGCGCGCCGAACAGGCGATTTTCGAGACGCTTTCCCATGCGCGGCCGAAATACGGCTTCGTGATGGAGGAGCGCGGCGAGATCGAGGGCACGGACAATTCCAACCGCTGGATCGTCGATCCCCTCGACGGAACGACGAATTTTCTGCACGGGCTCGGCCATTACGCTGTCTCGATCGCCCTGGAACGGGACCGCCAGACCCTTTGCGGCGTTGTCTTTAATCCGATTGCGGATGAAATGTTCTGGGCTGAAAAGGGACAAGGCGCCTGGCTCAATGACCGCCGGATCCGGGTGTCGGGCCGGCAAGATTTAAGCGAATGCCTTTTCGCAACGGGCCTGCCCTTCGCCGGCATGGACGGGCGCGAGCGGGCGCTGGAAGAAACGAAGCGGGTTCTCGAAGTCACCGCCGGCATTCGCCGCTTCGGCTCGGCCGCCCTTGATCTCGCCTATGTCGCCGCGGGCCGTTACGACGCCTATTGGGAACGCGGGCTTAATATCTGGGACGTCGCAGCCGGCGTCTGCCTCGTGCGCGAAGCCGGCGGGCTTATCAGCGAAATCGGCGGCGGCAAAAATTTCATGACCGCAGGATCAATTCTCGCCGCCAATGGCGAAATTTACGAAGACGCGAAAAAGCTGATAAGTTGTTAAGTCAGATATAAGGTAGCCTTTTTATTCTAATTGTTGTTGCACTAACACCGCCAAATAGTCTTCCATTGCGGTGAAGTCGAGATGGCCTTCCTCCCATGCGATATCGGCTGCTTTTAGGCCTTCTTCATAGCCCGTTCTATTTTCACGAATTCGCTCCGGCAGAATTTTGCTTCCTGGCAGCAATGATCCGTTTCGAACGCACAGCAAATAGTAGCATGTCGCTCTCGCTGTTCGCCCATTACCTTCAATAAACGGATGAATCCAATTTAGCCGCCAGAGGCCGTAAGCCGCCAATTCTGTTGGCGTCCAAATGTACCAATTTTCTTGGATCGTTGATACAAACCGATCCATCCATTCTCGCACTTCTCGGAAGTGAGGCGGTTTATGATCGCCTACATAAATCGGCTCCTCGCGAAACCTTCCGCCGAAGGCCGATATGTTAGCTACGGCAACATGATTTAGCGCCCAAAGCATATATTTGTCGAAAGCAACGGGCCCTTGCCGCAACCCGACCTCAATGCAATTCGTCATTAATTCGTATTGCCGTATTAGATTTTGCTCTTGAACCCTATCAAATAGATCCGGATCGTCTTCTTCCAAAACTAACATGATATTGCGACGCCTATCCGCCTACAGCGCTAAACTAAGCCACAACTTTAACGTCTAACAAAATGTGCTTTGCAGCTTTTTGCGCAGATTCCTTTGTTATACGAGACCCTTTTGGCGCATTTCCATACACGAAGCTGGCGCGTTGCTCTTGTACTTGCTCGTCTGATGGTGGTTTGGACTTGGCCTCATTCAAAAGCTTATCCAATTCCGGACGCTTTGGCGCTCGCTTCAACGCAGATTTTCGTTCAGCCATTTCTTGCTCCCATGAAACCAATTAGCCCGCGGAGCGGGAAAATACGTGTCTATCGCCCGATATAAAAAGACTACCCGAATCAGCCCTGTGATTTATGTATCGCCGAATTTGGGGCTTCGCCAGTACTCAACCACAAAATATTGTTCAACAGGGTAAATATCTATTGCGCTGCCAGCATCGTGAAGTTTTCGACAATTAAAGATCAAACGCAGCGATAGTGCCGGTATCGCCAGCGCACGGATGAAGGGTCTACAGTTTCGTCTTCATAGACTGCGTGCAGATTATAAGCGTTGCAATGAGCGTCGGCTTCGGCCTGCAGGTCAGCGGGATCAAAATCATACGGATCGTAAGGGACTGAGATCGTCTGATAGTTATCAGGTTCAGGCGTTGCACAAGCTGTTAGTGCAATCGCCGATGCCGCGATTAACGCGATTGAAAAACTACGCATACTCTTCCCCGACCAACATGCATCGCTCGCCGACGCACAGAAACTTTTCATCCGTCATTCCCGGCGAAAGCCGTGACCCGGAAATCAGTCACCGCGCCATCTCGCCGCCTTGGACCCCGGCTTTCGCCAGGGAGAGCGGAAAGGGGTAATCTTTCGTCTATTCAAGACGCAGCAACACCGTTCCAGCTTACCAAGTGATGCAACAAAATAACAGGGTGCAGCATAGGCTAAGCCGCGAAGGCGGCCAACTTAGCCAGCGCGCGCGCTTCGCCCGTAAATGGCCGGCGCAACCGGGAGGGGTGCTGGTTGCGCCGGCTCAGCCTATGGGGGGCTAGGCTGCGTTCTGGTCCTTGTTGAGGACTTTGACGTTGGAGCCGTTGATCGCAATCTTGCGCGGTTTCATCGCTTCAGGGATGACCCGG